>NZ_JABDMV010000053.1 GCF_013001275.1 Flaviramulus sp. | reverse complement strand
TTTGTCCAGGAGCACCTAAGTTACCTCTTAAAGTTCTTGAGTCAAATTTATCAAGAGTAGTTTTGTAACTAGATAATACCAAACCTGAATTATAAGTTAAATCTTCGTTTTTAACAATATCATAATTTACAGCTAGCTCAAATCCTTTAGTTGAAAGTTCTCCACTATTTTTGATTTGAAAGTTACTTATTAAAATAACGCCATCCGGTAAATCATCAGGTGTAATAGTTTGTCCTAAAATAAAATCAGATACTGTTCGTGTGTATAAATCTAAAGTACTTGAAAAACGACCTGAGTTAAATTCGATACCAAAGTTAGTTTCAGCTTTTTCTTCCCATCTTAAATCTGGGTTAGGTTGTCTAAGAGCAACTGATGATAATAAATCACCCGATGGTCCGTAACCAGATTGAGAAAGTCCAGTTTCACCCGGTAAAGAACCTGTAACACCATAACCTAAACGTACTTTAAATAAATCTACATTATTAAGTTCTAGGTATTTATTTAAATCTACACCTAAACCAAATGCAGGAAACGTACCCCATTGGTTATTGTCTCCTAATTTAGTAGAACCTTCTCTTCTTATAGAGGCATTAACATAAATCGCATCATCAATTGTAGCATTTGCTCTTGCAAAAAATGCAATAATTCTCGACTCTGGAGCTCTATTACTATCTGCTGTAAAATTACCAGCTGTTTTTTGATCTTGAGACCATTCTAAAGCATCTATATATTCTAAATCATCGTTAGGAAAATCTCCCAATGAAACAAAATAATTACTAGATGTTTCTTCTTGCCATGAATAACCACCTGTGAATTTTAAGTTTAATTTATCAGATGCATCAACAGAATAATCACCGTAAGCCTCAAATAACTTAAATTTATTATCACCAGTATTTAATCTTGCTAAACCTTTACGAAATGGACTTGTTGCAGAACCTCTAAATAAAGATGTTGTTCTGTAGTATTCCTTATTAGTATATTTTGATTCTTGTTCAGAATATAATGCGTTTAAAGAAATATCTTCTGTCAAATCATATTTAAAGTTGGCGCTGTATGTAAATTCGTTACGCTTACCAACATTTGTGTTTTGGTTAATTATAGATACTGGGTTAAAACTATCAAATAAACCTAACGTCTCAAAATATCCGCCATATGGATCGCCATTGAATGGGTAAGGCGAATCAACACCAAAAACTGGAGCTGTAGGGTTATACATCATAGCATAACGTAATGCTTCGTTAAAACCAAAATCTGAATCTCTTTTAGTATAAGATGCGTTAAAATCTACTTTTAACTTATCATTCAATAATCTAGTAGACGCTTGTAATCTTGTATTAAACTGCTTAAAACCAGATTTTTCCAAGATACCTTCTGCATCTCTAAAGTTAGTTGAAACTCTGAAATTAGTTTGATCATAACCACCTGAAATCGCCACATTGTGAATAGTTGAAACGGCATCTCTTGTTACTAAGTCTAACCAATCTGTTCTACTTCCTAAATCTGTTCCGCCTGCAGCTGCAAATTCGTCACCAGATAATCTATCAATAGTATTAGCGATTGAAGCAGATGCTACAGAACCGTTATACGATACAGATGTAGTACCTGTTTTACCTCTTTTAGTAGTTACTATAATTACACCACTAGATCCACGCGAACCATAGATTGCAGAAGCAGATCCATCTTTAAGAACTGTCATACTATCAATATCACTTGGGTCTATATTATTTAAAGAAGCTCCAATAACACCATCAATTACAATTAATGGTTGTGAATTAGATCCTACAGTAGATATACCTCTTAATCTAATTACAGCATCTTCATTAGGATTTCCACCCTTATTGTAAATACTTAAACCTGCAACCTTACCTTGAAGTAACTCTGAAGGGTTATTAATGGTACCTCTGTTAAATTCTTCTTCGCCTACTTTCGTAACTGCTGAAGTAATTTCCTTTTTAGTAGTACTACCGTAACCTACAACAACAACTTCATCAAGTTGAGCTGCATCTTCCGCTAGTGTTACATCTAAAGTGTTTCCAGAAACAACAGCTTCTTGAGTTAAATACCCCAAGAAAGAAAACACTAAAGTATCACCACTATTGGCATTTACTTGATATTCTCCATCAAAATTAGTTACTGTTCCTGTCGATGTTCCTTTCACTATGACGTTAACTCCCGGTAATGGTCCTGATGCGTCAGAAACAACACCCGAAACAGTTTGCGCATAGATAAAGCTTCCAAGTAGCAACGCCATAGGAAGCAAAAGTCTTTTAAGTAATTTGTTTTTCATATTGAGTTTAGTTAGTAATTAGTTTAGTTAATTGTCATTTGTTTTAGAAGTGTTAAAATGATGTTAATTTGAACGCGAATTTTGCATTTTATATGCGTAAATAAAAGAAAAATCTAGAAAAAGTCCGCTTTTTAACACGAAAACGTTTTCGTAATTTACGAATATAATAATATTTATATGATTAAATTCTATATAAGAGAAATATAATGTATAATTTTATCATATTCTTTGTTTAAATCTAAAACATAGTATGAATTTCACGTAGAATAGAATAAAACTAATGTGAAACCATTTTATTATAAGTTTGAATAAATGCATAATCATAAATTTTATTTTTAATACAGTTTTTTTGTTTCGTAAATTATTAGGTTTTGAAGTGACCCAAAAAAGTATAAAATTCTTTCTTTGAAGATAAACTTTTAACCTAAATTTACTTATCAAAGTTTAAAATCTTAAATTACACTAAATTAAAATCATGCCTAAAGTAACTTTAAAAGTCATTGCCAATACACTAGGAATTTCTACTGCAACGGTTTCCAAAGCTTTAAAGAATTACGCCGATATTAATTTAGAAACAAAACGAAAGGTTCAAGAACTAGCTAAAAAATTAAATTATACACCAAATGCATTCGCGGTTAGCTTACGCATGAAAGAATCTAAAACCATTGGTGTTATTATCCCAACCATGGTTCACTTTTTTTTCTCCAATGTTTTAGACGGTATTTTAAAAGAAGCCGAGAGCAAGGATTATATGGTTTTTATAATGCAGTCGAATGAAAATGATAAACTCGAAAAAAAACAAGTTGATTTATTACTTAGCAAAGGAGTGGATGGCATCATAGTTTCTTTATCCAACATTACAAAAGATTTGACGCACTTGAATAAAATAATAGAGAATAATGTGCCTTTAATTCTTGTTGACAAAATTGCTAAAACAATTAATTGCACAAAAGTTGTGATTGACGACAGAAAAGCTGCGTATGACGCTGTTAGTTATCTAATAAAAAAAGGATATAAGCGAATTGCTCATTTTAGAGGCGGATTAAACCCTCAAAATAGTGTGGATCGTTTTTTAGGATATAAATCGGCTTTGCTAGACCACAATATTAAATTTGATCCGAAATTAGTTTATTTGTGTGATAACAATTCTGATTATTCTGATGGTTTCGAAAGTGCTGAAAAACTTTTACAAGATCATGGCGAAAATGTAGATGCTATTTTTACAATAACTGATTTAATTGCCATTGGAGCATTAAATTATTTCAATGAAAATAATATAAAAGTTCCAGAACAAATTGCCATATTTGGATTTAGCAATTGGTTTATGACAAAAATAACCACTCCAAGTTTATCTACTGTTGAGCAAAACGGTTACAAAATGGGAGAAATAACTGCCAGAACACTTTTTCAAGAAATAGATGACCTACATAAAGACATTCCTATCAAGCATCAAAAAATTATTGTAGATACCGAGTTAATTATTCGAAATTCATGTTAAATTTCCTCTTTAGTTCACAACTTCATTAATAAATTACTTCATCATCGCTACAATGTCTGTAGTAGAAATTATAGGATTTGCACCATCTTTTGAAGCTACCAAAGCACCAACAGCGCAGGCATAATTTATAGCATCTTGAGGGTTCTTGTTTTTTAATAAACCATCCGTTAAAGTCGCGAGGAAGGAGTCACCGGCTCCAACAGTGTCTTTAACTTTTATTGGATAACCGGAACTTCTGTAAAAAGTATTACTTTTAAATAAAATAGCACCATCACCTCCAAGAGTTACACAAATGTTTGCTGTGTTTGTTTTTTTTGATACGTAACTAACGTATCCTTCTAAATTATCAGCTTTAAAATCATCATTTTTGCAAATTTCAATTAATTCTTCATCATTAAACTTAATAAAATTCGCTTCATTCATCAGTTCATTCAAAAGATTCATGCTATAATGTGGCGCTCTTAAATTTACATCGAACACTTTAAATTTAGCAGACTTCATAAGTGATAAAAGCGTATTTTTTGATACATTATTTCTAGCAATAAGGCTACCAAAAATAAAAGCATCCGAATTTTTTACAATTTCTTTAGTGCTATCTTTAAATTCTATATGATCCCATGCACAAGGAAATTCAATATCATAAGTAGCAGAACCTCCATCATCTAAAATCACTTTAACCTTACTTGTTTTATAAGTCTCATTTATCTGTATTTCAGAATTTGATACACCTGTTTTTTTAATAAATTTTAAAATCTCTTTTCCATCAGAATCATTTCCAACACTACTAACTATAGCAACATCGTTGCCAAAAGAATTCAATCTTAAAGCTACGTTTAATGGTGCGCCACCTATTTTTTTATGACTTGGGAAAACATCCCACAGAACTTCTCCAAAGCAAACTATTTTCGACATTTTAATTAAAGTTAAATTCTTGAATATTCATGTTTTCTATTTTAAAGGTTTTATCAATTGATGAAATAGTAAACATTGACAACGGTGCTCTGGGAAAGAATAATTCCGTCATAACTATTTCACCCTCATTATAAAAAACCTCAACCGATGTTTTATCTAAAAGAATTTGAACGCTCAATTCATTTAATGAATTGGTTATTTTAGCTATGGAAATAGTATCGGCAAATTTTTCTGAAAAATTTACTTCACCAGATTTTTTTCTATTGATGAAAAATTCATTTGTTTTATTATCCAATCCTAACTTAAGTGTATCACCTACTTCATTAAAAAATAAAAATTTATATATTTCTTCTTTTAGATTTTTTAATTCAAACTGAATATTTGAGTTAGCCAAATTAATTTTTGACATATTTAATAATTCATTAAAATTATTAATGCTTAATGAATCTTCAACAATACTCTTATCAGCATAATCAAACAATTCTTTAACCGGTAAACTTTGTAAGCAAAAATTTGTAAAGTGCTTTTTAAGTTTTAATTCTCTTGCAACTGTCATTGAACTTCGCCAGGTATACGTTGGAACATCGCGGGCATAATCCCAATTTGACATCCATCCTATAAATAATTTTCTGCCATCTGATTCTGGAATATTTGACCATGTAACTCCCGCATAATTATCCCGACCGTAATCTATCCAAACTGCTTTTTGCTGTTGTAATTGCTTCGAAAAGCTTTCATCAAGTACAAATGTTTTTCCATCAAAATCTCCTATAAAATATTGCGTAGCACTTCCACCATTAGGTCCATCAGGGTTAATACTCACTAATAAAACCCATTTAGTATCTTCAGTACCTTCAATAGTTATTGGAAACAAATCTGGGCATTCCCAAACACCATTTTGTGCGCCAATACCATTACCAAATTCAGATTCAAATGTCCAGTCTATTAAATTTAATGAGCTGTAAAACATAATTTTCTTTCCAGCCGCTAATGACATAATCCATTTACTACTCGAATCGTCCCAAATAACTTTCGGGTCTCTAAAATCCTTAATACCTGGATTTGAAATGACTGGATTTGCTTCATATTTTGTCCAAGTCATACCTTCATCTAAAGAATAGGCAATAGCCTGAGTTTGAAAGTCTATTTTACCGTCCTTTTCACCTTGCATATTATGATAGGTATAAATCGCAACTATTGGCACATTGCCGTCTTTTCCAAAACCAGTAGTGTTATTTTTATCAACTACCGCACTACCCGAAAATATCATTCCTAATTCATCGGGATATAAGGCAATAGGTTGTTCTTCCCAAGTTATCATGTCTTTACTAATTGCGTGCCCCCAATGCATTGGGCCCCAAACATTACCGTCTGGATAATATTGAAAATATAAATGATACGCCCCGTTAAGATAAAACATACCGTTTGGGTCGTTCATCCAATTAGCTTTAGGTGTAAAATGGAAGTTAGGCCTATATAAAGATTCTTCCTTCGAAATATCTGTATTGGTAATGGCCTCTTCACCTTTATGTTTATCACTGTTTTTGCAACCAAAAGTTACTGAAATAATTGATATAATAAATACCATCAATATTAAATTATGAAACCTATTATTTTTCATTTCGAGTCAATTTTTTACTTAATTCTTCTAGTGAAATACCTTTAGTTTCGGGCATCATAAAAATTACAAATAATAATTGAAACACCATCATAATAGCGAATATCATAAAAACAACTCCTGCTCCAATACTTGAAAATAAAACAGGTACCAATGATGGAATTATTGCTGCCAAAACCCAATGGGTTGAAGTTCCGAATGATTGACCACTCGCCCTTAAATGATTGGGGAATATTTCAGAAATAAATACCCAAATTATGGCGCCTTGACCTATAGCATGCGATGCGATAAACATGAATAAAAATATAGGAACTGACATTCCTTCCCAGTTTAAAAAGAATGCCATTGAAACTAAACTTAAGGAAATTATATAGCCAATAGACCCTATATACATTAATGTTTTTCGTCCTAATCTATCAATTAAGAATACTCCTAATAAAGTAAATATTAAATTAGTTACACCAATTCCTATACTACTTAATAATGCCGTGCTTTCTCCTAACCCTGCTTCTTCAAAGATTCTGGGAGCATAATATAAAAAGGCATTTATTCCTGAAAACTGATTAAACATAGCTATTAGAAAAGCCAACGTAAGCGGAAAACGATATTTTTTCATGAAAATATTTTCTCCGGAGGCATGGCTCTCACTTTCAATTTTTATTTCTTCCATTAATTTTTCAGAATCACCCCCAGGATTTATGATTTCTAATACTTTTTTGGCTTCTTCATTTCTGTTTTTTGAAATTAACCATCGTGGACTTTTCGGCACCGTAAAAACAAGAACTGTATAAATAATAGCTGGGAAGGCCTCAACGCCAATCATCCATCGCCATGCGTTTTCTCCAACATTTCTGAGTAAATAATTAGATAAAAAAGCTATTAAAATACCTAACACAATATTAAATTGGTATAACGCTACTAATCTACCTCGCTTATTAGCCGGTGCAATTTCTGAAACATAGGCCGGTGCAGCAATGGTAGAAGCGCCAACACCAACACCCCCTAGAAATCTAAAAAATGCGAATGAGTACGGGTCATTTACTAAGGAAGACCCAACCGCCGAAATAAAATAAAATAATCCAATCCAAATTAATGTTTTCTTTCTACCTAATCTATTTGTTGGAATACCACCAAATAAAGCTCCAAATACCGTTCCCCATAATGCCATTGCCATAACTACAGAACCATGAAATGCATCTGACGAGCCCCATAAGGCTTGAAGCTTCTTGTCTGCACCAGATATTACTACGGTATCGAATCCAAATAAAAACCCTGCTAATGCGGCCGTTATAGACCAAATTAAGATTTTGTTATTCATGATTTAGTTTAGTTAATTAGTTTAATTGAGTTATGTAAATTAAACAAACTTTACAATATGCCATTAATAAATTTAATAAAATAGTTTAGTTGTGCACTCGATATCAATTTATTCAGGAAACTAAATTAACTTAATAACAACAAAAAATATGCTTTCTCATTTTAGAAAACAAAAAAGCCCATGTAAAAAATTTACATGGGCTTTTAATATTTTATGAAGCGATTTTAGCTAACTTTTTGCTTTTCTTTCATTTTCTCAAGCAATTTTAACTCACGCTGTATTTCTTCTTTTCTTTTATTGAAAGCACTGACTTTTTGATCTATAGCTTCTTGATGCTTAAGTCTTTTTTCACGACGTAACGCTTCTCTTTCTAATTCCTTTTTTTGCTCCCTTTTCTGCGCGATTTTTTCTCTGATCACAGATAAATATGAATAGCCGTACATGCTTAAGAATAATAAAGCAACGATTCCTAATATAATGTATCCGTTATCCATGGTATTCTAATTGAGGGTTTTAAAAACTAAAAAATGAATTAATCTATTAAAAGTATGCATTTTAATTAAAAATTATTTAATAAAACACTAAAACTTTTTGTAAAGGTATAAAAAAGCCATTCCTTGAATAAAATAAAATTGGTAAAATGCTTAAAAAGTAGTTGAATGATTAAATAACTTAAAAAAGTCTCCATCATTAATCAATAATGGAGACTTTTGTAGGAAATAGGTTAATTTATTTTTAATAAAACTCCTAATTTATTTACCACTCATAAAAGCGTTGTAAGACCAAATTTCATCCCATGAATTTGAAAATATACCATCACTCATATCAAGAAATTTTTGCCATTTATCTTTTCCAATAGTTTTGTCAAAAGTGTCTTTAAATGAAACGTCGTTATCAAAATCAGCCCAATTTTTATAAAAACTAACTGATGCCAAATGCCTTCCTAAATTACCTTGTCTGAACTGATTATAATAAAGCCCCCAAGGGTTTACGCCTTCCATGGCTTTTACGGTATTCCCCACCATTTCAAAAAACGAATCTAGTGCATAGCCATGATCTTCGTCTATTTCACCATATCGCACAAAAATAATTGGAAATTTAGAGCTATCACCATCCATCATTGCCATATTAGATAGCTTGCCATTCATAGTCCAATATTCGCTTGTATTTATCTTTTTAATGTAAGGCATTACATTATCTCTCCAATCTTCATCGTGCCCACCAGAAGCAGGGCGAGAGTCTAAATGCGTATATTTTAATGGCCCCATCATCCAGACTATTTTACCGCTGTTTGGTCCTGTTGTAATATTAAAAACGTCGGCGTTATAAGGGCCTTCCGTGTTATGATATTTAGCATTGTGTGCACGCATGTTTTCACCTAAAACTTTAAGTTTGGTGTAATCTGGTGTTAGCATTATAGACTCTAACATCACATAATCTTTTGAATCCTCCTGAGCATTCAATGTAAAATTGGCACTTAAAATAATAAGCACCACTAACAGTTTAGAAATTGTTTTTGTAATCATAATTAAAATTATTTGGTTGGTTGAATAACTATATAACCATTATATAGTTTGCTACTAAAAAAATAGGGGAATTTTAATTATATACTAATTAAGGAGATTTGACCACTTAATTAGTTTAGAGATCAAAATTTGGAGTAACCCAAATATACAAAAAATTTGTAAATAACTGAATACTAAAGTTATGAGGATTTATACTATAGTTTTTTGAAGATAATAGAATAGATATGATACCTATTGCTCACTTATATCATAGTGATTAGCGCACAACAGCTTATATTAAAAGCCATGAATATTATTAAAACGCTGATTTTATTGTTAAATTCTAGTCAAAATCAACCACTTCACCCGTCCAATCTTGCATGCCTCCTTCTAAATTATAAGCGTTTTCAAAGCCTAGTTGTTCCATAATTTGGCAAGCTTGACCACTACGATTCCCAGAACGACAATACACGTAATAATTCTTGCTTTTGTCTAAGTTTTCAATCTCAGAAATAAATTCTTGTCCTTTGTAAATATCTAAATGGATGGCGTTTGGAATAATGCCGTCAGCAACCTCATGATCCGTTCTTACGTCTAATATAACTGCATTATCGTCTTTTGCTAGTTGTTCAGCCCATTCTTCTTGTGATAAATCTTCCATGTTCTAATTAAATAATTTAAATATATTCAAAATTACTACTTCTAATAAGATAGACGAAAAAAAATCTGAAGTATTACACGTCAGATTTAATAAATGTTTTAAAAAATACTCTTAACTAAACCTTTATAGAACAACCAATGGCTCTAGTTTCTGTTTGCTCTATTTCTTTACCGATAAGCAGCGCATCTACGGCATTTTCCACGTATTTAGTTTTTACTGCGGACGCATTTTGATAATTATCGTCAATAGCACCAATATACTTAACTACATTACCTTTTTTTGTTTTTTCAAGCACATACATGTGTGGCGTTTTAGTTGCACCAAATTTTGGATAAACAGTTTGTTTTGCGTCTATTAAATACGGAAATGTAAAACCCTTATTTTCTGCTCTTTTTTGCATGGCATCAAAACTATCACCTGGTTTCACCGCTACATTATTTGGCATAATTGCAATAACAGGATATCCTTTTGGTGCGTACTTTTTATCTAAAGCTATAATTCTATCTTCATACGCGACAGCATAAGGGCAGGTGTTGCAAGTAAATGTTACTATAAAACCTTTTGCATCTTTATAATCTGCCAGAGACACCATTTTTCCATTTACATTTTTCAGGGAAAAATCCTCTGCAATATCACCAATCTTATATCCATCTTCAATGGGCGCTTTAACTATTGCAAATGCGCTAATTAAAAGCACTAAACAGGTTGCTGAAATTAAATTAATTGTTTTTTTCATAATAGCTTAATTTAAATATTGTTGTACTTCTTTTTCTAATTCTTCAAAAGAAAATGATTGCTCATAAAATTTCTTGTTATCGTTTTTATAAATAATAGTTGCTGGTATTGACCCAGACCAGTTTTTATCTACTTTAGGTATCCAAGTATTCATATCTACGTCGTTTAACGCGATTACTTTTGACATTAAATTTTTATCATCTATAAACGGTTTTAACTTAGTTTCATATAAATGAGGGAAATCTAAACTAACCAAAACAACTTCCACATTTTTACTTTTATATTCCTTGTTTAACTTTTCAAAATAAGGAAGTTCTTTAACGCAAGGTGCACACCATGTAGCCCAGAAATTGATTACGTAAATATTATCGTCTTTTTTGTTTAAAAATTTCTCAAAGCCTTTATAATCATAAATTTCTAAATCGATATCGTTTTGAGCTATCTTTTCACTTGTCTCTTTATTAAGAGCATCTTTACTTACTAATTCAATAGCTTTTTTATCTTGCTTACAACTCGCAATTACCAATATTGCAATAAAAAGTACTTTTAGTTTCATAAGGCTAAAAATAATTAATAGTTAATTAGATATATAGTAGTTTAACAAAGTTTTATATAAAAAATGATTTAAAGTTTTGTGTAATACTATTTTCATTTCTATATTTGAACCAACAAAATATTAATAATGAGAACAATTTTAAACAATACTTGGTGGTGGTGCTTTCGAAACTAATTTTCGTGAAGTAAAACCCTAGTATATTTAAAAATAAAAATATTCAAAAGGCTTGTCATTCACGACAAGCCTTTTTCTTTGTTCTAAAATTGATTTGGAACGGAATAATACAGAGACATTAATGAATAAGTACAAACTTTATACTCATAACAAAAAAATCTTAACCGATACCATAACGCCAGTTACGGTTTATTATAAAATACGAGATAAGTACCCAAATAGCATTCTACTGGAAAGTGGCGACTATCATAGAAGCCATAAAAACTTTTCATATATCTGTTTTAATCCAATAGCCTCAATAAAAGCTGAAAACGAGGTGATTTCACAAACTTTTCCTGACGGTAGCAGCACATCTTTAAACATTACAGAAAACATCAATGTTGCTAACGAAATTCATCAGTTCACGAAACGATTTGAAGTAAAATCAGATGAAAATTTCAAATTTATCAACAATGGCATTTTTGGTTATACTGCTTACGATGCGGTACGATATTTTGAGGACGTAGAAATCAATAAAAAGGACGATTCAGTAGTTATACCTGATTTTTATTATGCGGTTTACCAAAATATCATTGCTATTAATCACTTTAAAAATGAAGCTTATATTTTTGCACATTGCTTCGAAGGTACTCCAAATAACATAGATGAAATTGACAAATTAATAAACATTCAAAATTTTGCTTCTTATAGCTTTAAGTCAAAAGGCAATATAAAATCTAATTTAACCGACGATGAGTTTAAAGAAAATGTAGAATTAGCTAAAAAACATTGCGGTCGTGGTGATGTATTTCAATTAGTTTTATCAAAAAGTTTTTCTCAAGAATATACGGGCGACGATTTTAACATTTACCGAGCTTTAAGAAGCATTAACCCTTCACCTTACTTATTTTATTTTGATTATGGTGATTTTAAAATTTTTGGAAGCTCACCCGAAGCTCAATTAATAGTTACAGATGGTTTAGCAGAAATTCATCCCATTGCAGGCACTTTTAAACGAACTGGTGATGAAGAAAAAGATGAAGCACTTGCTGAAAAATTAAAAAATGACGATAAAGAAAACGCAGAACACGTGATGCTTGTAGATTTAGCAAGAAATGATTTAAGTCGCCATGGAAGTGATGTAAAAGTGGTTACCTATCGCGAAGTTCAGTTTTTCTCACACGTTATTCATTTAGTGAGTAAAGTAATAGGCAAAAAACATAAAGAAACTTCTACAATGCAAGTTGTAGCCGACACTTTTCCGGCAGGAACATTAAGTGGTGCACCAAAGCACCGGGCCATGCAACTTATTGAAAAGTATGAAAAAACGAGTCGAGGATTTTACGGTGGCGCTATCGGTTTTATGGATTTTGAAGGGAATTTTAATCATGCCATAATGATTAGAACCTTTTTAAGTAAAGATTATAAACTTAATTGGCAAGCAGGTGCTGGATTAGTATCAAAATCTAATTCTGAAAACGAATTACAAGAAGTTTACAATAAATTAGGCGCTTTAACCAAAGCTATTAAATTAGCAGAAGATATTTAAAGATGAAAAAAGTACTAGTCATAGATAATTACGACAGTTTCACATATAATCTTGCACATTATTTAGAAGATTTAAACTGCATTGTAACCGTTGTAAGAAACGATAAATTAGCTTTGGAAGATGTTGAGCCATTCGACAAAATTGTATTGTCTCCCGGACCGGGAATACCAGATGAGGCAGGTTTATTAAAACCGATAATTAAAAAATACGCATCGACAAAAAGTATTTTAGGAGTTTGTCTTGGACAACAAGCCATTGGTGAAGTTTTTGGAGGGTCTCTTATAAATTTAGAAGATGTTTATCATGGAGTTGCTACCCAAGTAACAATATGTGTAGACGATGAAATTATTTTTAAAGGATTAAATAAAAACATTGAAGTTGGCCGTTACCATTCGTGGGTTGTGAATCCAAATTTACCCGATTGTTTGGAAGCTACATCATTTGATGAAAACGGACAAGTAATGTCTTTGCGACATAAAATATATGATGTAAAAGGTGTACAATATCATCCTGAATCGGTTTTAACACCAGATGGAAAACAAATATTAAAGAATTGGGTTAATAGTTAAATTTTAAATGAAAGACGTTTTAAACAGATTAATTAATCACGAAACCATTTCTAGTGAAGAGGCAAAACAGGTTATAATTAATATATCAAATGATATGTATAACCCTAGTCAAATAACATGTTTCCTATCTGTTTTCATGATGCGAAGCATTACCCTAGAAGAATTAAAAGGTTTTAGAGATGCTCTTTTAGAACTTTGCGTATCTATAAACCTCAACGAATTTAATGCGGTAGATATAGTTGGTACTGGAGGAGATGGCAAAAACACTTTTAATATCTCTACCCTATCATCTTTTATTACGGCAGGTGCTGGAGTAAATGTTTCCAAACATGGCAACTATGGTGTATCATCAACTTCTGGTTCATCCAATGTTATGGAATATTTAGGCGTGAAATTTTCCAATAATGAAGATTTTTTAAAAAGATGCATAGATAAAGCTGGAATATGCATATTGCACGCGCCATTATTTCACCCAGCTATGAAAAACGTTGCTCCCATTCGCAGAGAGTTAGGAGTTAAAACCTTTTTCAACATGTTGGGCCCATTGGTTAATCCTTCCTTACCAAAAAACCAAATGCTAGGAGTTTTTAGTTTAGAACTTTTACGTCTATATAGTTTTATATATCAAAATACAGAAACAAACTACAATATTGTTTATGCCTTAGATGGCTATGATGAGATTTCACTAACAGGAAAAGCGAAAATTATTTCCAATCATTCTGAAAAACTTTTTTCACCAGAAGATTTGGGGCTTACAAAAATTAAGCAAGATGCTATTTTTGGAGGAAATACGGTTAAAGATGCTGCCAAAATATTTGTAGATGTTATAAGTGGAAAAGGCACCAATGCACAAAACAACGTAGTTTGTGCAAACGCAGGTTTAGCTATTGCAACAACAAAACAAATTTCACATCTAGAAGGGTTTGAAATGGCAAAAGAATCTTTGAATTCAGGAAAAGCAAAAGCAAGTTTAGATAAATTGATTCAGTTAAGCAAATAATGAATATACTAGACAAAATAACATTGGATAAACGCAAGGAAGTTGAACTTAGAAAAAGTCTAATTCCTGTTTCTCAATTAGAGAAATCTGTTTTATTTGAAATACAAACAATATCTCTTGCTACTAATTTACGTAACAGTAAATCTGGTATCATTGCTGAACACAAACGTCGTTCTCCTTCAAAATCTGTTATTAACAATGCACTAAACGTTCAAGATGTTGCAAAAGGATATGAAAGTGCCGGTGTATGTGGCATGTCGGTTTTAACAGATGCTAAATACTTTGGCGGATCTTTAGACGATTTACTAACGGCAAGAGCAAGTTGTAATTTACCTTTATTAAGAAAAGAGTTTATTATAGATGAATACCAACTTCTAGAAGCCAAAGCTTATGGTGCAGATGTTATTCTTTTAATTGCAGCAATCCTTACTAGAGATGAAATTAAGCAGTTTTCAGAATTTGCAAAAAGTTTAAATTTAGATGTACTTTTAGAAGTTCATAACAAAGAAGAATTACATAAATCTATCATGCCAAGTTTAGATATGTTAGGTGTAAACAACAGAAACTTAAAAACGTTTGATGTTAGTTTAGATACAAGCAAAACTTTAAGCAACCTCATTCCAGATGATTTTGTAAAAGTATCGGAAAGTGGTATTAGTAATATACAAGCTATTAAAGAATTGCAACCCTATGGTTACCAAGGATTTCTAATAGGCGAAAACTTTATGAAGACTAACAATCCAGGTAAAAGCGCAACGGCATTTATAAAAACTTTAGAAGGATGAAACTGAAGGTATGTGGCATGAAATATCAAGATAATATCGAACAAGTTGCAGCATTGCAACCTGACTATCTTGGCTTTATATTTTATGAAAAATCTGCGCGACACTTTGAGGCTGATAACATGCCCGAACTACCAAAATCTATAAAGAAAACAGGCGTTTTTGTTAATGCAGACATTAATCTTGTCATCAAAAAAATAAATAAGCATAATTTACAGGCTATTCAATTACATGGCAAAGAATCTCCTGAATATTGTAAACAACTTCGGCAGGAAAATATTGAAATTGTTAAAGTATTTTCAATTAAAGACGAATTCGATTTCAGCGTTCTAACACCTTTTGAAGATATTGTTGATTACTTCCTTTTTGATACCAAAGGAAAGCTTCCTGGAGGTAACGGATACGCATTTGACTGGACTATTTTAAACAACTATCCTTCCACAACTCCATTCTTTTTAAGCGGAGGAATAGGGCTGAACCAAATTGACGATATCAATAAATTTAAGAAAAGCGTAGCTTCAAAGTACTGTTATGCTTTAGATGTGAATAGCAAATTTGAAATAGAACCTGGAATAAAAAACATTTCAGACTTAAAAATATTTAAAAACAACCTGATTTCTACAATCATGAATTATAATGTAAACGAAAAAGGATATTATGGTGAATTTGGAGGTGCTTTTATCCCTGAAATGCTTTATCCCAATATAGAAGAGTTACGCCAAAAGTATTTAAATGTGATGGCAGAACCCGAATTTATAGATGAGTTTAATCAACTTTTAAAAGATTATGTTGGTCGTCCATCTCCTCTATATTTTGCGAAACGACTTTCCGCAAAATACAAGACTAAAATTTATTTAAAACGTGAAGATTTAAATCATACTGGGGCACATAAAATAAACAATACCATTGGTCAAATTCTTATGGCTAAACGCTTAGGAAAAACCAGAATTATTGCTGAAACTGGTGCCGGTCAACATGGTGTTGCTTCAGCTACGGTTTGTGCTTTAATGGGACTTGAATGTATTGTTTATATGGGCGAAATTGACATTGCGAGACAAGCTCCAAACGTTGCTAGAATGAAAATGCTAGGTGCCAAAGTAGTTCCGGCATTATCAGGAAGTCGTACCTTAAAAGATGCCACAAATGAAGCTATTCGCGATTGGATAAATAATCCTGTAAACACACATTACATTATTGGTTCTGCTATTGGTCCACATCCATATCCAGATATGGTAACACGTTTTCAGTCGGTTATTTCAGAAGAAATTATATGGCAACTAAAGGAGAAAGAAGGTCGTGAAAACCCTGATTATATTGTTGCTTGTATTGGTGGTGGCAGTAATGCTGCCGGTACATATTATCATTATTTACATGAAAAGGATGTGAATCTTATCGCTGTTGAAGCGGCTGGTTTAGGAGTAGATTCTGGTGAAAGTGCCGCCACTTCAGTATTAGGAAATGAAGGCATCATACATGGTTGTAAAACTCTTTTAATGCAAACTAAAGACGGGCAAATAACTGAACCTTATTCGATTTCGGCAGGGTTAGATTATCCAGGAGTTGGACCCATGCATGCACATTTATGCAAAACGGGTCGTGCAGAATTTATGGCTATTACTGACGAAGATGCGATGAAAGCTGGCTTGGAGCTTTGTAAATTTGAAGGCATTATTCCTGCCATTGAAAGCTCACATGCGCTAGCAATTTTCGAACAAAAAACATTTAAACCCAGCGATATTGTAGTAGTAAGTTTATCTGGTCGAGGCGATAAAGATTTAGAAAATTATATTGACTATTTTAAAATTTAAGTTGTGAATAGAATTAACAAAAAACTTGAAGCAAATAAAAAGCTTCTTTCCATATATTTTACGGCTGGTTACCCAAGCTTGAATGACACTGTTTCTATAATTGAGGAATTAGAAAAAAATGGTGTAGACATGATAGAAATTGGGTTGCCTTTTAGCGATCCATTAGCCGATGGCCCAACTATACAAGCAAGTTCCACTCAGGCATTAAAAAACGGTATGACGACTGAGGTACTTTTTAATCAATTAAAAGATGTTAGAAAATCAGTTTCAATACCATTAATCATTATGGGTTATTTCAACCCAATTCTTCAATATGGCGTTGAGGCTTTTTGTGAAAAATGTAAAGAAACTGGCATAGACGGTTTAATTATACCAGACTTACCCGTTGATGTTTATCATGAAGAATATCAAGCAATATTTGAAAAATATGGCCTTATAAATGTGTTTTTAATTACACCACAAACTTCTATAGACCGTATTATCTTTATTGATTCTATTTCAAAGGGATTTATTTATATGGTAAGCAGTGCCAGTACAACAGGAGCGCAGTCTGGTTTTGGAGAAGAGCAAACTAATTATTTTGAGCGTATAGCTAAAATGAATTTAAATAACCCTCAAGTTATTGGTTTTGGTATTAGTAATAATGACACCTTTACTCAAGCAACAAAATATGCAAAAGGAGCTATAATTGGTAGTGCTTTTGTCAAACATGTTACTGAAAATGGAATTACCACCATAGATAAGTTTGTAAAATCCATATTAAATTAATGGCACTAAACATTGTTTTAATAGAACCTGAAATACCAAACAATACTGGAAATATTGGTCGTTTAGCTTTGGCATCAGGTTCGAACCTACACTTAGTGAAACCTTTTGGTTTTAAAATTGATGATAGTCGTTTAAAACGTGCTGGTTTAGATTACTGGAAACATTTATCAGTAACTTATTATGAAAGTGTCGATGAATTCTTTGATAAAAATAAAAGTGAAACTATGGTGTATTTATCCAGCCATGGAGAAAAGAATCATTGGGATATTCCTTTTAAGGATAATCTTTTTCTCATTTTTGGTAAGGAATCAGTTGGTTTGCCAAAAAACATTATTAACAACCAAATAGATAGTGTCTTTAAAATCCCTATTTTTAGTAAACATGTTAGAAGTCTAAATATTGCAAACGCGGTTAGTATTGTTGTTTATGATGGGCTGAAACAGTTACAAATCTAATTAAAATGAATTTCAAATTCTGGCAATTATTATTAATAACTATGCTCTTAACATCTTGTTTAGAAAAAAATAAACCTTTTATCGATAAGCAAAACCTAACAGCTTTAGAGACTAATCTTTGGCTAGATTATAATCAAGAATATACTATTTTCAAATTATGGTCTCCAACTGCAGAAAAGGTAAAAGTAAATTTGTACAAAAACGGCAATGACGGGAAATCTTTTGAAAGTCATCAATTAGAAACTTCAAAAAATAGAATATGGTACAAACAAGTTGATAAAGATCTAGAAGGAGTTTATTATACCTTCCAAATCATGATTAATAATAAATGGCTGGAAGAAACTCCCGGAATTTACGCTCAAGCCGTTGGTGTAAATGGTAAACGGGCTATGGTTTTAAATTTGGAAACCACAAATCCAAAAGATTGGAATGACGATAAAGGACCAAATTTAAAATATTCAAACGAAGCTATTATTTATGAATTGCACATAAGGGACATGACGATTCATCCACAATCTGGTTCCAACATTCCCGGAAAGTATTTAGGGTTAGTAGAAAGCGGTACAAAAGGTCCTAATGGAGTTGCTACTGGAATCGACCACCTAAAAGAATTAGGCATCACACATGTCCACTTATTACCAACTTACGATCATTATTCAATTGACGAAACCAATTTAGATACCCCTCAATTTAATTGGGGTTATGATCCCCAAAATTACAATGTCCCTGAAGGATCTTTTTCATCAAATCCGTATGATGCAGAAGTGCGAATTAAAGAATTTAAAACGATGGTAAAAACTTTTCATGATAACGGAATTGGCGTTATTTTAGATGTTGTTTACAATCATACAGGAAGAACCAAAAATTCAAATTTCAACTTAGAAGCTCCAGATTACTACTATAGATTTTGGAAGGATGGCAAACTTTCTGACGCTTCAGCATGTGGCAATGAAACAGCTTCAGAAAAAGAGATGATGCGTAAATTTATTTTAGAATCTGTTTCTTATTGGACTAAAGAATATCATTTAGATGGTTTCCGATTCGATTTAATGGGAATTCACGACATAGCTACAATGAATGAGGTTGCTTACACAGTTAAAAAAATAAATCCAAATGTTTTTGTTTATGGTGAAGGATGGACTGCAGGTGATTCTCCTTTACCGGTCAATCAAAGAGCACTAAAACAAAACACTATAAAGATGCCTCAAATAAGTGCTTTTAGTGATGATATTAGAGACGGACTAAAAGGCTCCGTTTTTGATGATAAAAGCACTGGTTTTGTAAGTGGAGCTAAAAAAATGGAAGAATCTGTAAAATTTGGCGTTGTTGGAGCCATTCAACATCCTCAAATAAATTATAAAGACGTTAATTATTCCAAGGCACCATGGGCAAATGAACCTTGGCAATCCATTTCATATGTGTCTTGCCATGACAATCATACAATTTATGACAAGTTATTTGTATCCAGAAAAGATGCAAATGAAAGTACACTTATTGCCATGGATAAATTATGTAATGCAGTGGTTATGACTTCTCAAGGTGTTGCTTTTATGCATGCTGGCGCTGAAATGCTAAGAACGAAAAATGGCGAACATAACTCTTATAATTTACCTGATAGTGTTAATCGAATAGATTGGAATTGGAAAGTAAAAAATGCTGATGTTATGTTATATTATAAAAACCTTATAACATTACGTAAAGCACATCCTGCTTTTAGAATGCCGTCCGCTAATGATGTCAGAAATAATCTTGAGTTCAAAACAGTAAAAGATGGCTTGGTAAGTTATCAAATTAGTAATAATGCGAATAATGATAAGTGGCAAGATATTTTGGTAATTTATAATGCTAAAACAAAACCATTTAATTATCCACTTGATAGCGAATGGCAGCTTGCAGTACTTGGTGATAAGTTCACTTTAGAAGAAGCAAAAACAATAAATAAAACCGTAAAAGTTCCACCAATTTCAATGCTTGTTGCCTACAAAAAATAAGGCGCTCAAGTTAAAATATTAAAAACTTAAATTTTAATATTTAATATTTTTTGATTCTGTAAAAGCGATTATTTTTTGATATACATTTGTATTAATAAATAATTTAAAAAATGAAATATCATATTATCATCAATGCAATAAAAACAGTTGATGAGTTAAAAGATTCGTGGTCTAATAACGATATTATTCAAATACTCGAACAGCTAGATTTTCCCGATGCTGCTCAATCAAACCCTGAAGAATTACAAGATTTGTTGTTTATGGCTATTTCTGATTTTGAACCTGAAGAAGCCGCTACTATAGTTTTGAAATACAAACTTTCTGATAAGTTAAACGAAAATCAAATTGAGCAAATTTCTCATGAAATGTTAGAAGACAAGATATCTGAAGAATATGCGGATATCTCATTGCATCATGAGTTATTTAACATAAATCAATTACTATACAGGGCCTATAATGGTACTTTTCCAAATGCTAAAGCCACAATAATTGATTTTGAAATAATTCCAAATAAAGAAATTACAAAAGAAATAGTTTTAAAAGCACTAAATGCATCGCTTTCTGGCAATAATGTTATAAAACGCTTATTTTCAAATCAATTAGCCGGAAAAGAAGAGTTTGATGAAGCAGAACATATTATTTGGGATTTAAAAGCAAAAGAAAATAATGCCTACACTTTAATCACATCAGAGTATTGGATAAGTAAAGATGAATTTAACGAAGCTGAATTTGATGCAGATGTGATGCATTTTGAAAAGGAGGACGAAGATTAATTTACTTTTTATTCTTCAACATATTTAAATACATAGTTTCCACTTTAGTTCTTGCCCATGGCGTTCTACGTAAAAATTTTAAACTAGATTTTACCGAAGGATTATCGGTAAAACATTTTATTTGAATAATAGTACCCATGTACTCCCAACCGTAATGCGATTCCAAATCATTTATGATTTGCTCTAGCTTAACGCCGTGTAATGGATTGTTGGGTTGAGACTCCATAATTTTAAATTTAACCACGTCTGTCGTTATTACGTTTTGGACGTCTTGATTTATTATTTCTATCAGAACTTCTACTTGAATTTCTAGAATTGTTTTTAGAATTTCGCGGGCTTCTATTTTGACGACCTTGTCCCTGCTTTATTGGAACTGTTGACGCATTAGGGTCGGGTTCAAATCCTTCTACAATTTCAACAGGAAGTTTCATCTCTATCAGCTTCTCAATATCTCTTAAAAAAGTAGTTTCATCGGCACTTACTAACGATAAAGCTTCACCACTAGCTCCTGCTCTACCCGTTCTGCCAATTCTATGTACATAATCTTCAGAAATATTAGGTAATTCAAAATTTATAACATGAGGTAACAAAGGAATATCCAATCCTCTTGCTGCAATATCGGTAGCTACGAGAACACTTATGCTACCGCTTTTAAAACCTGCCAAGGCTTTCGTTCTTGCACCCTGACTTTTATTACCATGAATGGCAGCAGCTTTAATACCTGCTTTACCCATTTTTTCACAAAGCTTATTGGCACCATGTTTTGTTCTTGTAAACACTAATACTTGTTTCCAATTACCATCCGAAATTAATTTAATTATAAGATTTGTTTTTAAACCTTTAGCAACTCGATAAACTTTCTGATTAATAGCATCAACCGTTGTGTTTTCGGGCGTTGCTTCTACTTGTATTGGATGATTTAATATTCCGTGTGCCAGTTTCTTTATGTCTTTTGAAAAAGTAGCTGAAAACATTAAATTTTGACGTTTCTCCGGCATAGATTTAATAACACGCTCTATATCTCTTAGAAAACCCATATCTAACATTCTATCTGCTTCATCTAAGACAAAAATTTCAACACGTTTTAGTGATAACAACCCTTGATTTTGTAAATCTAATAGACGACCAGGAGTTGCAACTAAAATGTCAACGCCTTTACGAATAGTTGATACTTGAGGCTTTTGGTTTACACCACCAAAAATAACCGCGCTTCTCAAATTTAAAAACTCACTGTATTCTCTAACATTAGCATAAACTTGTGCTGCCAATTCTCGAGTTGGTGTTAAAATTAAAGCACGAATAGGTCTATATTTTTCTTTTGGATTATCAGAAAGCACTTGTAAAAGTGGTAATGTAAATCCAGCAGTTTTTCCGGTACCTGTTTGTGCAGAGGCTAACACATCTTTGCCTTCTAAAATAGGAGGAATTGCTTTTTGTTGTATTGGTGACGGAGTGGTGTATCCTTTTTTACTAATAGCTTTTAGCAAGGCTTCAGATAAGCCTAAAGATTGAAATGACATAAATTGTGTTTATGAAGCAAACACTATAATTTAGGTTACTCCTTTTATTTTGCGCAAAGGTACATCTAATTTTATCATATTACTTTAAATATCATCTTCTTTTCACCCAATATTAATAGTTAATAACTACTAACAATTTGGTATTAATAAACATATCAAAATCCCTATTTTGCAATCCATATTTTAAATGATTTCAATGAAAGTCTGTATTGCAGAAAAACCTAGTGTTGCTCGAGAAATTGCTTCTGTTTTAGGAGCCCATAATAAACGAGATGGCTATTATGAAGGTAACGGCTATGCAGTAACTTATACTTTCGGACATTTATGTACTTTAAAAGAACCTAACGATTATAAACCTTATTGGAAAAGTTGGGATTTGAACAACCTTCCCATGTTGCCCGAAAAATTTGAAACCAAAGTTGTAGCAAATTCTGGGATACAAAAACAATTCAAAATTGTAAAAAACTTATTTGACAAAGCTGAATTGGTTATTAATTGTGGTGATGCAGGACAAGAAGGAGAACTTATTCAACGTTGGGTAATGAATGCAGCCAACTACAAAGGCGAAGTACAACGTTTATGGATTTCATCATTAACAACTGAAGCAATCAAAGAAGGTTTTAAAAACTTAAAGCCTTCAAAAAATTACGATAATTTATATTATGCAGGATTTTCTAGAGCTATTGGAGATTGGTTATTAGGTATGAATGCTACAAGATTATATACTGTAAAACACGGTGGTTATAAACAAGTGCTATCGGTTGGCCGCGTTCAAACACCAACTTTGGCTATGGTGGTTAATCGATTTAAAGACATTGAAAAATTTATACCGCAACCCTATTGGGAGTTACAAACTTTATACAGAGACACACTTTTTAGTTATGAAGATGGTCGTTTTTTGAATAAGGAAGATGGTGAAGCTTTAGCAAATAAAGTAAAAGAAAGTGATTTTGAAATAGAATCGATTAGCAAAAAGAAAGGGAAAGAATATGCTCCAAAGCTGTTTGATTTAACTGGATTACAAGTGTATTGCAACACGAAATTTGGATTTTCGGCAGATGAAACATTAAAGATTGTTCAAAAATTATATGAACAAAAAGTAGTCACGTACCCTAGAGTTGATACTACTTTTTTACCAAATGATGTATACCCAAAGGTTGCGGGAATACTTAAAAAACTAACAAACTATTCTCATTTAACGCAATCGCTTTTAGATAAAAAAATAAAAAAGTCGACAAAAGTTTTTAATGATAAGAAAGTAACCGATCATCATGCCATCATTCCAACTGGAATTCAAATAAAATTACAATACAACCAACAGCAAGTTTACGATATCATTGTAAAACGATTTATTGCTGTATTTTACGATGATTGTTCTGTTGCAAACACCACAGTTATTGGCACGGCAGCTAAAGTAGTATTTAAAACTACAGGTAAAGAAATTTTAGCTAAAGGTTGGCGCATAGTATTTGAGAATGCTAATACGAAAGACAAAGAATCAGGTATTTTACCAACCTTTGTAAAAGGTGAAAAAGGACCGCATGAGCCTTCATTTTTAGAAAAAGAAACCAAACCGCCAAACCATTTTACAGAAGCTACTTTATTGAGGGCCATGGAAACAGCCGGCAAGCAAGTAGATGATGAGGAATAAAGGGATTTAATGAAAGAGAACGGCATTGGCAGACCTTCGACACGTGCTAATATAATAGAAACCCTTTTCA
>NZ_JABDMV010000047.1 GCF_013001275.1 Flaviramulus sp. | reverse complement strand
CAGCAAAATCGGAATCATATTTTATTAAATCATTGTATTTTTTGTAATAAGCTTCGGCTCTAAAAATTTTTCTTTCAGCATTAAATTGATAATTCAAAATATAATGCTTTGTGTTTTGCGCTTTTAAATCTTGACTAAACTTTAAAATATTACTTGATGGATTTTGATAAAAATCACCATAAGCCATTGATAACTGACTTCTGCCAGATGTTTTATAAGCCAATGAAATTCTTGGAGCTAAATTAATATCATTAAATAATTCGCTATACTCACTGCGCAACCCTGTTTTAAAAGCTAAGTTTTTTGATATAAAAATATCGGCTTCGGCGAATACTGCAGCGATATTGTTGACATAACCATATTTTGTATTCTCAATAGTTATATTACTGTAATTTTCATTAAAGTCCGTAGCAAAATATTCTGCTCCAAAATAAAGTTTAAAGCGATTGCTAATTCGGTTTTTAAATTTAAGTTTTGAATGAACAGAGTTTTCAATGTTTTTAATAGCGCTTTCAATAATGTTAAATCTATTATTGTTATGTGTATAACTAAAACCTCCTTGCAAGCTCCAAGTATCGCTTAGAACACCTTGATATGATCCGTTAAAGTATAGGTTTTTGTTGTTTAATTTAAAATAAACATCTTCATCGAAGTTTATATCCTCTTGAGTGAGTTCAAATTGAGTAGCATCAAACGCACCATAAAGTTTTAACAACCCTGAATTTGTTTTCTTTCTAAAAACACTTTCACCAGAAACAGTTTCAAAAGGTTTTATCCAATTATTTCTATTGGTAAAAATGGCATTATACGGTGCTAAATTTATATAAGATGCATTCACACTTATAGAACTTTTATCCCATTTTTGAGTGTTACCTAATGTGGCACCTACACTCATTATACCAATATCAGTTTTTTCTTGGTCGGGTTCATCGATAGTATTCAAAAGTAATACGCTTGATAATGCTTGACCGTATTCCGCTGAATAACCACCTGTTGAAAAGGTAATGCCATCAAATAAAAAAGGTGAATAACGCCCACGTGTTGGTGCATTGTTAGTAGTTGGCGTATAAGGTGTAAATACTCTAATTCCATCGATAAAAATTTGAGTTTCTTCGGCATCACCACCTCTCACATATAAACGGCCGTCTTCTGCAACGGTTGTGGTTCCCGGGAGTGTTTGTAAGGCGCCTACAAAATCGCCTAAAGCACTTGCTGTTGTAACAACATCTAGAGGTTTTAGAGCGTTTACTTTGCTATTGTCGCCTGCAGAAAATGTGCCTGCAGAAAGCACAACGGCATCTAAAGTATTCACGTCTTCACGTAGTTTTATTTCAAGATCTTTCATGAAAGATACATCGCCAAGTATAGTGATAGTTTCATAAGACAAATACGAAACAACTAAAGTCGCTGTTCCTGTTTCTGAAGTTTTAAATGAAAAGGTTCCGTTTTCATCAGAAGTTGTCCCGTCGTAAGTACCATCCAAATAAATATTAGCGCCAATAATTGGAGCGTTTTTAGTATTGAAAATTTTTCCATTAATGGTTGTCTGTGCATTTATTTGGAATGAAATAAATACGATAATGATGGCTAGTAAAATTTTCATTTGTTTGATTATTGTACTGTTTTGTTTTTGATTGATGAAACAAATTTGCAAAAGTAGAGTGGAAGAAAGAATTCAAAATTACCGAACTGTAAAAATTGGATGATGAATTGAAAATTTCGATTTCAAAATCAAAATATCAAGCTAAAAGTATTTCTTTATTTTGATTAATTTCTAAGAGTCTTTTATATAAAATTGGCTAAAATTATTTTATTCAGCCAGGTAATTTTACACAGATTTTCAATCAAATTTTTTCTTAATATTTTTTTTATATATTAGTATACTTATTTATCATAAAGGTCACGTTTTAGTATTGAAAACGCTTCATAGATTTTATTTATAGTGATTATTTAATATAATGATAATCAGAATTTAAAAAAGATTAATTAAATAGATAATTGAACTTATTAAAAATTGATTAGAATTCTGATTAATCTAAAAATCATTACAACAAATTTCGATTTAAATTAAAAAACACTTGCGTTTGAAAAGATGCTTTAAAATTTAATTTAGCCTTATTTGTAACGTTTGAATTAATAAAGCTACTTACATAATAACTAAACCATCAATTTGAATAAAGAACTAGAACATAGTTTTGTAGAGCTTCTTGAAAAGCATCAAAATATTGTGCACAAAGTTTGTCGTTTGTACACCAATAATTATGATGCCCATAATGATTTATTTCAAGAAATAACTATTCAATTATGGAAAGCGTATCCGAAATTTAGAGGCGATTCAAAGTTTAGTACTTGGATGTATCGCGTGGGTTTAAATACTGCAATTACCCTTTATAGGAAATCTAAACGTCGAGTCACAACTCAAGATTTTCAGGGAGTAGAATTTAAAATAAAAGCAGAGCATTATGATGATACGGAAGAACAGCAATTGAAAGTATTATATAAAGCAGTTTACCAATTAAATGATATTGAAAAAGCTCTTGTGTTTTTGTATCTAGAAGATAAAGATTATAGAGAGATTAGTGAAACATTGGGAATAAGTGAAGTAAATGCACGTGTTAAAATGAGCAGAATTAAAACAAAACTTAAAACCATTTTAAATCCGTAATATTATGGATGAATTAGATTTATTAAAGAAAGATTGGAAAAATCGTGATAGCGATTATCCAAAATTATCTTACAATGAAATATACAAGATGATTTTAAAAAAATCATCTTCTATTGTGAAATGGATTTTCATTATTAGCTTGCTTGAATTTGCGTTCTGGATTGCGATTTCATTTTTGCTAAAAGGCACATCATTTTCAGGAAATATGGAAGACTTAGATATGAATCATATTTTAATTCCAATCACAGTTATTAGCTATGGCGTTTTAATCTATTTCTTTTACCTGTTTTTTAGAAACTATAAAAATATTTCTACTACCGACAGCTCAAAAACATTAATGGAGAATATTTTAAAAACCAGAAGAACAGTAAAACATTATGTAATTTTTAACTTGGTTTCTTTAATTATTGGCGCCTTTATTGGTGCATTTTATGCTTTAAATCATGACCAAAATGTTGTTAATCAACTTCAAGCGGCTTCAGCCAATGGCGAAGTGTTTGCTATTTATGCGGGTATTATAGTAGGTATTGTGATCGTTTTAATAATAGTAATTGCTATACTATTATTGTTTTATTGGTTAATATATGGCATTCTTTTAAAACGTCTTAAAGGCAATTATAACGAATTAAAAAAATTAGAAACTTAAATTTCTGAAATCAGACTTATTAAACTAATTTTAGATTATAAAGGATGGTTTTTAATCCTTTATATTGAAAAATCATATGCCTCGATTACTTCACCACTTTGCATATTGTTTATTTGAATATTGCCTACTCTTATCCGAACTAATCTTAAGGTTGGAAACCCGACAGCTGAGGTCATTTTACGTACTTGTCTAAACTTACCTTCGTTTAATGTTATGGAAACCCAAGAAGTTGGTCCATGCCTTTCATCGCGAATTTTTTTTATTGGTTCGGGTAAATTTGGAGTCTCAACTAGTCTAAAAGCCGTACAAGGTTTTGTAATATATTTTTTGCCTTCGAAACCTATCTCCACACCAATTATTAGTTGTTCAATGGCTTCTTCTGAAATATCGCCATCTACTTGGGCATAGTATTCTTTTTCAACCTTTCGACTGTTGACAAAATCGCTCATTTTGCCATCGGTGGTAAGGAGTAATAATCCTTCTGATTTTTCATCTAACCGTCCAATTGGCATAATTCCTTCAGGAAAATCATAAAGTTCACCCAAAAATCTTTTGTTCTTTTGTTGTTTGGAGTTACTGTAAAACTGACTCAAGTAACCAAATGGTTTGTAAATTATAAAATGGCTATGTTCGTTTTTAAGCGCTTTCATTTATAATTTGGTGTACAAGTTCTATTGTTGGCTTGTTTCCGTTCATTTTGGCTCTAATTACATCAAAATAGACTTTGAAATCGCATCCCGATTTATAATTACTACAGCCATAAGCCGATTTTCCTTTTATTACAGTCCCTTTTCTACATTTCGGACAAGCTAGTGAATCTGTTTTCGCTTTCGCGGAAGTTGTTTTAGGTTCTAACTTTAACTTGAAATTATCATCAAAACGAACTAATCCTTCTACAATACCTTCATTAGTTTTAAACCCTTTTAAATTAACAGTTGAGCCCTTTTGTAGTAATCTGATGAATTGTTTTTCAGATATTTTTTTATCAGAAAAATGAAAAGGTAGCACAAAGTCACAACCCGATTTAAAAGCACTGCAACCATAAGCATTTTTTCCTTTTAAAAGCATTGCTTGTTTACATTTTGGGCAAGTTTCGGTGGTGAGTCCAGCAGTTTTCTTTTTAGTATTTATCTGCTTTCTATTTTTTAAAACGGTGGCTTGCGAGATATTGGCTCGTTTGGTTTCACTTCGCACTTCATATACCAAAGCATCAACCATACGTTTCATGTTTTTGATAAAGGCTCCGGCACTAAACTCACCTTTCTCAATATCTTTTAATTGCTTTTCCCAAGAACCAGTAAGTTCGGCAGATTTTAATAAATCATTCTGAATGGTATCAATCAATTGTACACCGGTAACCGTTGGTAACACCTGTTTTTTATTGCGTTTTATATATTTTCTTTTGAAAAGGGTTTCTATTATATTAGCACGTGTTGAAGGTCTGCCAATGCCGTTCTCTTTCATTAAATCTCTTAATTCCTCATCATCTACTTGCTTACCGGCTGTTTCCATAGCCCGCAATAATGTAGCTTCTGTAAAGTGGTTTGGTGGTTTGGTTTCTTTTTCTAAAAATGAAGGCTCGTGCGGTCCTTTTTCACCTTTTACAAAGGTTGGTAAAATACCTGATTCTTTGTCTTTGGTATTGGAATTTTCAAATACAACGCGCCAACCTTTAGCTAAAATTTCTTTACCAGTAGTTTTAAAAACTACTTTAGCCGCCTTACCAATAACTGTGGTGTTTGCAACAGCACAATCATCGTAAAATACGGCAATAAATCGTTTTACAATGATATCGTAAACTTGCTGTTGGTTGTATTGTAATTTTATTTGAATCCCAGTTGGAATGATGGCATGATGATCTGTTA
>NZ_JABDMV010000061.1 GCF_013001275.1 Flaviramulus sp. | reverse complement strand
GTGAAAAAATAGTATAACCTTAAAACCTGAATAATTATGAAAGCCTTAAAAGTTACCTTAATCTTAGCCTTATTTTTTGCATCCTTAACTTCTTGTACAAAACAAGATTTAAACGAGGATGATGTATTACAAAATCCAGATACAGAATTTTTTGCGACAGGAGGTACAGTAGATGAGAAAGGATAAAATTTTGATTCTTAATAAACTAAAAAGCCCTAAACATGTTTAGGGCTTTTTTTATTTATATAAATGAAAAATTATAGATACATTTGAGTTGCTATATATGTAACAAAATTGAATCTTAAATCTATAATTTTATTAGTTTCCTTTTTTATTTCAGGATTTTCTTGGGCTCAAAATGATACTCAAGCAAAATTAGATAGTTTTTATATATATACTTCCCAATCTAAAAATAGTAATAAATTCGATATTGATTCAAGGCTCGCAACAGCTAAAAAAGCTAAGCAATTGGCCCAAATATTAAATATTGATTCTCTTTTAGTTGTGAATAATTTAAATACTTCTCAAATATATTTGGACGGTGGATTTGATAATTTATTTTTAAAATTAAGTCATCAAAATTTAAAATTTTCTGAAAAAATAAAAGACTCTTCTGCCACCGCCCTTATTTCAAAAAAGTTGGGGGATTATTATGACAGAAGATTAATTGATAGTGCCTATTATTATTACAATAAATCTGAAAAACTTTACAAAGCTTTAAATGATAAATTAAATACGGCAACTTTGCTTTTAGATATAGCAATCATTCAGAAGAATGAAAAAGATTTTACAGGTAGCGAAATAACTTCTATTGAGGCTATTAAGTTACTGGAAGAATTAAATCCAAATGATATTATAAATAGAAGAAAGGCCTTTTTATACAATAATCTTGCATCGGTTTTTGACCAACTAGAGCAGTACGATGAGTCTATTAAATATCATGATAAAGCTCTGCAAATAAAAAGAAAATTAAAAGGGCCTAATAAGTTTACCATTGATAACTCTTTAAATAATCTTGCTCTTGTTTATAAAAACTCCGGTAATTATGAATTAGCAGAATACAATTACGCCAAGATTTTAAATAATAAAAATTTAAAAAATGAACGTCCGGATTTTTATGCGCTAGTTCTAGATAATTATGCACATACACTTTATTTATCTAACAATTTTGAAAAATTACCTAAGCTATATCTTGAAGCATTAAAAGTTTCGGATAGTGTAAATCTAAATGGTTATAATTCTATAGTTATCAATCAACATTTAGCAGAATACTATAATAATAAGAATGTCAAAGATTCGGCATTACACTACGCTTATAAGGCTAAAAATATTTCAGAAAAATACCATAATGATGACTTATTAAAATCACTACTGCTGCTTTCAAAAATTGAAGATGATAGTATGGCTGCTCTACATTTAAAATCCTATGTAAAACTGAGTGATAGTCTTCAAAAGAATGAACGAGCTATCCGAAATAAATTTGCCAGAATACGATTTGAAACCGATCAAATAGAGCAAAAAAATATTCAGATAACAAAAGAACGCATGTGGCTTTTAATAATTACCGTGATAATAATAATAGCGTCGTTTCTATTATATCTTGTTATATCTCAAAGAACTAAAAACAAAGAACTTAAGTTTATTCAATCGCAACAGCAAACAAATGAGGAAATTTACAACTTAATGTTATCTCAAAATGAAAATATTGAAGAAGCCAGGGCTATTGAGAAAAAAAGAATTTCTGAAGAATTACATGATGGTGTTTTAGGCCGTCTTTTTGGTACGCGTTTAAGTTTAGATAGCCTAAACATGAATAATAGTGAAGAAGCCATTAAAACAAGAAGTCAGTACATTGATGAACTTAAAGCTATTGAACAAGATATTAGAAAAGTATCTCATGAGTTAAATGCCGATTTTGTATCAGGTTCTGGGTTTATAGATATTATTAAAACACTGGTTGAAACCCAAACATTAGCTTATAATTTAAAATATAAACTAGATTATGATGAAAGCATTATTTGGGAAGAAGTTACTAATAAAATGAAAATTCATATTTATAGAATTATTCAAGAATCCTTGCATAATATATATAAGCACGCCAAGGCTACAGAAGTTAAAATTAGCTTTGAATTAAAAAATAATGTAATTTGCTTATCGCTTACTGATGATGGTTCAGGGTTTGACGTTAATAAAGCTAAATCTGGTATTGGATTAAAAAATATGAATTCGAGAATAAAAGATATTAATGGCACCATTTATTTAACATCTAAAAAGGATGAGGGAACCACTGTAACAATTGAAGCACCAATATCTTAAAGCCAAATTATGACAGAGACTATTAAAATATTGATGATTGATGATCACCCTATGATTATAGAAGGTTATCAAAACACATTACTTTATACTAAAAAAGACTATCAGGAATTAAAAATAGATATTGCCAATAATTGCGATGAAGCCATAAAATACATGGATAAATCATTGGAAGAAACGCCTTATGATGTTTTATTTGTAGATATAAGTTTACCGCCATCAACAGATGGATCAATGAGTTCTGGTGAAGACTTGGCTGAATATGCGCGTAAAATTTTACCAAAGGCCAAAATTATTGTTTTAACCATGTTTAATGAATCATTCAGAATTCATAACATTATAAAAACAATCGATCCTGAAGGATTTTTAATAAAAAGTGATTTAACTTCTAGTGAATTAGCAAGTGCCTTCCAAAAGGTATTACATAGTCCACCATTTTATAGTGGAACTGTAAATAGTCATATTAGAAAATCAATAATAAGTGATATTGTTATAGATGATAAGAATCGGAAAATACTGCATCTATTATCGCAAGGAGTAAAGACTAAAAACCTCGCAAAGCATTTAGATATGTCGTTAAGTGCTATTGAAAAACGAAAAAAACAGCTACGAGAAATATTTGAAGTTGTTGATGGGCAGGACGAAACATTGCTAGCAGAAGCGAGAAATAAAGGTTTTGTGTAGTCAAAAGAGCACAACGGTAAAAAAAAATGAATTTTTAAGAAAAAAATCACATTTTTTTATATTCCGAAACCCACTATTATACTTAGAGAGTACTAATATCCCGTAAAAGCGTTACGGGTTTCCCGTAGTTTTAAAAGAAATGTTATAATTATATTTGAATATCAACACTTCAAAAATTAATTAATCCCTCAAATTTTTTTGTTGATAATAGCAATTTACATAAACCCTGTGGAGGTGAGAGACCCACAGGGTTTCTTCGTTTATTAAAATGCGAAAATAGAATCTTTATACTCCCAGATAATTCCTATGTAAAGTCCCAAATAAATAATTGCAACCATAAATTTTATAAAAGTCGAAGTTAAAAAGCCTATAAACGAACCGAAGGCAGCTCTTATTGCAATTTTTGTATCATTCTTATGCAATAGTTCTCCAATCAACGCACCCAAAAAAGGACCTATTATAATACCGCCAGGAATTGGAGCAATCAACCCTACTATTAATCCAATAGATGTCCCTATCATTCCATATTTAGTACCACCAAATCGTTTTGTCCCAAGAGCAGGAATAATATAATCCAACACCCAAATAAGTAAAGCAATTATAAAAGTGATTACTAAAAACGATTTGTTCATTGGTACAGCCTCCGAAACATGAACAATTAAAAGCCCAACCCAACTAGTTAGCGGTCCAGGTATAATAGGTAAAAAACTGCCAATTATCCCTAAAAGCATTAATAAAGCAGCAATAATAAATAAAATAATATCCATAAATGTAATTAAGTTTATAGTGTTTAGACGTGAATCATAGTTGATTGTTACAAGAATAAAACCCAAAAAAATTATTCTATAAAGTGAAACAAAATACTCAATAGATTTGTTTTTACTCTTTATAAAAACTGGGATATAAAATTTTTATTGAACCAATGAACTTCCATTTTTTTTGAATTAAGATTTAAAAACCAAAAAATATTGTACTTTTCAATTTCAGTTGTAATCTATGAAACAAATAAGCTTGTTTATATGTGTTTTAATGCTCAGTTCTTGCGAGTATTTTAATGTAAAAAAAACATCTTCTGAAGCTATTTTAAAAGAAGAGTTACAAACTTTCAATTGGAATGATGTTGACGAATACCCTAGTTTTTCAGTTTGTGATTCTCTTTCAGTTAAAGAAGATAGAAAAAGTTGTTTTCACAGTGTTTTAACTATACATATATGGGAGTTTTTAAAACAAGAAAAACTGATTGTTTCTCAAGATATTAGTGATACTATGATTCTTAATTTTCAAGTGTCTGAAAAAGGGGAATTGAAGTTGCTACATGCTAAAATTGATTCGCTAACACTTAAAGAAATCCCAAATATTAACAAGTTGCTTTATAAAAGTTTAGATTCCTTACCAAATATATACCCAGCTACTAAACGCGGACAACAAGTAAATACAGAATTTAATTTACCAGTAATTATTAATGTAAACTAGTTAAAATTTTATAGCAAGTTTACGCATCAACCTTAATATTTCGGCATATAGCCAAACTAATGTAACTAAAAGGCCCCAAGTTGCTAACCACTCTTTGTATTTAGGAGCTCTGTTTTTATAACGTTCTATATAATCAAAATCCAGTAACAAAGATAATGCAGCAAAAATAAGTGCGACTACATTAAAAATTATGGCAGGCCAAGATGTGCCCCAAATAAAAACTTTAATCCCAAAAAAACCAAGAATCCAAGAGATAATATAAATCACGAAAATACTCGAGACTACGGTAATAATTACGCTGCGCAATTTTTTTGTTACTATAATAATACGTGTCTGGTAAAGTAGTAACATAACAAAAAAAGTAATGACTGTTATTGCTATAGCTTGATAAGGTAAATTGGGAAAATGTGCGTGAGCAAAAACGCTCATACTTCCAAGAAAAAAACCTTTTGCAACGGCATAAAGCGGAACTAAAAAATGTGCCCAATGCTGGCGAACCGAAATAACTATGCTAATGACAATGGCAGCTAACATACCGCCCAATCCATACCATTTTATAGAATGGCCTTCGCTGTATAACTTCCATATCCCGAAAGAAACAATTACAATTACTGCTATAGAGAGCATTGATTTTATAAAGATACCAGTAACCGTCATGGTTTTAACTTTGGCGTTTTTACCACCAAAAAAGTAATTTGTAAAAGCTGGATTTGATGTTTTATCTAGAAAATTCATAGTAGTAAATCTAATTAATTTATTTTTTGAATTCTCTTCCTTTCCATTGGTAATTTGAAAACATAGATATAACAGCAACATAAGCGCTAAAAAATGGATATAAAATAAACGCAAAAAGGAAGCTAATTAAAACACCTTTTTGATTAAAAAATATCGACGATTTATAAATCAATAAGAAATCGATACTAAACTTTATCACCAATATATATAACCAAATTTTAAAGTTAAAAACAGCAAAAATTAAAAGTAATAGGTCAGTGATTATTACGGCATTCATCAGCAAAACTATTAACCCCGTAAGTTTCCCGAACCAATTGTTATAAGAACTTGTTTTAGCTGCCCATCGTACTCTTTGAGACGTTAATGCCTTCCAGCTTTGCTGAGAGTTCGTTTTTATAATAGCGTGTTCAGATTTTAAATAATGAAGTTCTTGAGGATGTGTTTTTAATACTTTTTCTAAAAGAAATATATCATCGCCACTAGCAATATTAGTATTTCCTTCGAATCCATTTACCTGTAAAAACAAAGCTTTTGTATATGCCAAATTAGCACCATTGCATAAAAAGGGTTTTTTAATACCAAAACCACCAATAGTAGCACCCTGTAAACTTAATAAGTCGAGTATTTGAAATCGATTTAAAAAAGTCCCGGTTTCTTTGAATGAAACAGGGGCAACTACACATTTTGGATTAGTTTTTTGAATCAACTCATCATAACTGTCTAACCAATATTTTGGTAAAACACAATCGGCATCTGTAGTTATAATCCATTCAAATTTAGCTTGATTTATACCTAAAGTAATACATTCCTTTTTCGGTGAAGTTGTTTGTTTTTTGTTAGATAAAATAGATATATTTTTCATATTAAGTTTACATTCTTTTATGAGTTTAACAGAATTATCTTCCGACATATCATCAACCAAAATAACTTCAAATAAATGTTTTGGATAATTTAATGATTTAATAGATTTTAATAAATCTGGTAAATTTTTAGCTTCATTTCTAAAAGGAATTATTATTGAAAACTTGGTTTTTGAAATCAAGTCTTCTAGCATAAAATTTTTAATTTTATCGAATCCAAATGAGAAACAACCTATTAAGACTAAATAAAGGATGGTAATAATTATACTGATTAAAATCATGTTGGATCACTATTTTTTGGTAAATTAAAATTAAGCACGTAGTAACTCCCAAAAAAGCTTGGAAGCACAAAATTAAGTATCCACATAATTGTTACAACGCTTAAAATAATAAATTCACTTATACCGAGATAAGCAAATAAATATACTGCAATACTGCCTTTGATTATAACATCAAAAACAAAAATGGAAGGAATTATCGATGCCAGTAAATATATTGATGTAATCACAATCATGCTATTTAGGTAGCTTATCTCGACATCAAACAATCGCAAAAGAAAATAGAACTGAAATGAAAATACTGCGTATCGCATTATTGAAAACATAAAACCTAGAAGTAGTTTAGTTTTTGGGTAGCCATATAAAAACTTCTTTATTTTTTCAATAGAAAAACCTTTAATGGTAAAGTTTTTTTTAGTGATACCAAAACCAATTAATGAGATAATTAAAAGTGCAATTACTAAAAATCTGGTTAGTTTGTAATAATTTAAATTAGGATCATACTCTATTATAAAAAAACTAAATCCTATAGCACCAAATATTAACGTTGCACTCATTTGTAACAAGTTGCTAAGCAGATTTATAAGAATGATACGTTTTCTGTATTTTGTAGAATAATAAATAGCTTTTGCACCATAATCCCCAATTCTGTTTGGAGTAATTAATGAGGCAGTTAAAGCACCTAAACTTTGCTCGAGTGCATTTTTAAAATTTATTTTTTTCACAAAACCCACTAAATGTTGCCATTTTAAAATTTCAAAAAACCAATTAAAAACGCTTAAAAGAATCAAAAATGCGACGTTTTTTATCGAAAATGATTCATTTTTTAATAAAAAATCAATAAATGTAGAAAATGAAATATCGTTATTATTCACTATTTTATTATAAATAAAATAGAACGCACCAACTACAATGCTTAATTTAATGAGCACAAAAAAGAATTGTTTAGTTTTGTATGGTAACGAAGAGGTCATATTTTTCGCAAATTAAACCAATATTACGGGATGTCCTTAATTTTTAATAATTATCATAAGTTTTGTGTAGTACTGTGCATGTCATTTTTTAGTGGTTATGGAAACTCTCAAAGCGATACAAGTACATTTAAAGCACAATTTGCCGTTGGTGTAAATATGCCTTCATCGAATGGCTTTGTAAGTAATTTTGAGGCTAATTCAATAAATTTTCCAACTATTAATTTAGGGTTGCAGTATATGTTTAAACCTTTGTTTGGAGCCAAATTAGATTTTGGTTATAATAGATTTTCGAATTTAGATAACACACCCGAATTTAAAGTTAATTATTCGCGTATTAATTTACAGGCCGTGGTTAATGCAACAAAATTATTTGTTTTTTTACCAGAAAATATGGGCACTTTTGTTCATTTTGGACCTGGATTTTCAATGATAAAACCATTGGGGAATTATACTCAAAATAATACTTCGTACTTAAATGGGATGGCAGGGATTGAGTTCCATTTTGCAATTTCAGATAAATTATCAGTCTATTTAGATTCTTCTTATATTTTGGGGCTTAGTGACGATTTTAATCCAATTTCAGATGGTTTTGGGTCGTTTAACGGAGATCTTTTAACTATAACTTTTGGTGCTACAATATCGCTAAGTGGTTGTTTTTACTGTGAAGATTAATGAAAGAAAAAATTATTTTAGGTATTGATCCAGGAACAACAATTATGGGTTTCGGACTTATAAGAGTTGTTGGGAAGAACATGCAATTTATGCAACTTAATGAGCTTGATTTAAAAAAATATAGCGATCATTACTTAAAATTAAAATTAATTTTTGAAAGAACCATAGAGCTTATAGATACTCACAAACCTGATGAAATAGCCATTGAAGCACCTTTTTTTGGTAAAAACGTCCAAAGCATGCTTAAATTAGGAAGAGCCCAAGGAGTTGCTATGGCCGCAGGCTTGAGCAGAGAAATTCCAATTACAGAATATCTTCCAAAAAAAATAAAAATGGCAATAACAGGTAACGGTAATGCAAGTAAAGAACAGGTTGCTAAAATGCTTCAAAGTTTACTAGGATTAAAAACTTTACCTAAGAATTTAGATGCGACAGATGGATTGGCAGCCGCAGTTTGTCATTTTTACAATTCTGGAAAAGTAAGTGTGGGTAAAAGTTATTCTGGATGGGATGCTTTTGTAAAACAGAACGAATCTAGAGTAAAAAAATAATTTATCAATCTTAATTCTCAAAATCATCGCAGGAATTTATATTCATATCCCTTTTTGTAAGCAAGCATGTTTTTATTGTGATTTTCATTTTTCTACTTCTTTAAAAAAAAAGGAAGAACTTATTCAGTCTTTAATTAAGGAGTTAGAACTTAGAAAAAATGAATTAAAAAATGAAACTATTGAAACAATTTATTTTGGCGGCGGAACTCCGAGTTTGTTATCCAATAATGAATTGTCATCGCTAATTAATGCGGTTTATAAATATTATAAAGTTTCAGAAGCACCGGAAATAACACTTGAAGCAAATCCAGATGATTTAAACAATAATAAAATTTTAGAATTGGCAAAATCGCCTGTTAATAGACTAAGCATTGGTGTGCAGTCTTTTTTTGAAAGGGATTTAAAACTCATGAATCGTGCTCACAATGCCAATGAAGCAAAGCTATGTCTAGAGGAAGCAACGAAATATTTTGATAATATTTCAATAGATTTAATATACGGTATTCCTGATTTAACAAATGATGACTGGATAGAAAATATAGATACGGCATTGTCTTACAAAATTCAGCATATATCGAGTTATGCGTTAACCGTAGAACCAAAAACTGCTTTAGAAAGTTTGATTAAAAAAGGAGTTGTTAAAAATGTTAACGATAAATTGGCACAAGAACAATTCAATATTTTAATTGATAAGTTAGAAGGTTCTGATTTTCTACATTACGAATTATCAAATTTTGGAAAATCTAATTATTTTAGTAAAAATAATACGGCATATTGGCAAGGAAAATCTTATTTAGGCATAGGTCCATCTGCACATTCTTTTAATGGGAAAGAGCGCAGTTGGAATATTAGAAATAACACAAAATATATAAAATCAATTCAAGAAAATAAGTTGCCCAATGAAACCGAAATGCTTACGGTTACTGATAAATATAATGAATATATCATGACAGGTTTAAGAACTATATGGGGTGTGTCAATTGAAAAAGTTAATTATACTTTTGGTGAAAACTATAAAACATATCTTTTAAAACATTCTGAAAAGTATATTAATGAACATTTATTGTATATTGATAATGGCAAACTTTTAACAACAAAAAAAGGAAAATTTTTGAGTGATGGTATTGCGTCTAACCTGTTTAAAATAAATTTATCTTGATAGCAACTATTCAATATAATTCTAGAAAACTTAAAATAGATTTATCAAAACCAATAGATATTTCAATGCCGTTACGAGCATCAAAAGGCAATGTAAATGCATGGTACGTTGGCGAACCAAAAATTGAACCAGAAAAAGATGGCGACTGGGTTGCAAGTGTTTCAGAAGGTGCAAGTATAAACTTTAATAACATTTATTTTAATCCGCATGCGCATGGAACACATACCGAATGTGCCGGCCATATAACCGAAAAAGTTCATTCTATAAATCAAAATTTAAAACAATTTTTCTTTTTGGCTGAAGTGATTACTGTAGCGCCAGAAAAATTTTTAAAGGATGGTGTTATTTCTAGAAAGCAAATACAATTCGCTTTAGGAAACAAAAAGCGAGATGCTTTAGTGATTAGAACCATACCAAATACCAACGTTAAAATGTCTAGGCAATATTCCCATACCAATTGGCCGTATTTAAAAGTAGAAGCTATTAAATATTTAGTTGAAAAGGGTATAAAACATTTACTTATAGACTTACCAAGTATTGATAGAGAGAAAGATGGCGGTGAATTGTTAGGCCATAATGCTTTTTGGAATACAAAAGGGAAATTAAGATTGGATGCCACAATTACAGAGCTTATTTATGTGCCGAACAACGTAGAAGATGGTGAGTATTTTATCGATATCCAAATTGCTCCTTTTGAAAATGACGCAACACCAAGTAAACCTATTTTATATAAAACAATTGAGTAAATGGAGGCTTTTTTAGGAGTTATAATTGGCGTTTTGGTTACTTTAAGTATTGTTGCATACATTAAATCTTTAAAAAAGAAAACCTTAGTAAATAGGCAATCTGTATTGCTATTAGATAAAATTAAAAAGGTTTGTAAATTTATAACTGTGGAAGGCGATTTTGCTGAAATATATCATTACGAGGACGTAAAAGAACGTTTTTTAAAACTCATTTCAAGTAGAAAGAAAGCTTTGTTAATTATAAATGCAAAAGCACATGTTGGATATGATTTTTCAAAAATTGTTTTAAAGTCTGATAATAATAATAAGAAAATTATAATTGAACATTTTCCACAACCCGAAGTGTTATCAATCGAAACCAATTTGAATTATTATGATAAATCGGATGGGTTGTTCAATAGGTTCGAAGCTGTCGATTTAACAGGCCTACATAAAGAAGCCAAACAGCATATTAAAGATAAAATACCAGAAAGCGGACTTTTACAAATTGCTCAAAAAGAAGCTTTAGAGACAATTTCTCTTATTGAAATTATCGTAGAAACCATAGGCTGGAAATTAGATTATACAGCCTTAAAAATAAGCGATTCAGAGAACAAGAAAATTGAATAATGCATATTGAACAAATTCGAGAATATTGTTTAGAAAAAAAAGGATCGACCGAAGGTTTTCCTTTTAATGATAATACTTTGGTGTTTAAAGTTCTTGGCAAAATGTTTTTGTTAACTGGATTGGATAGTTGGGAAAAAGGTGAAGCCAGAATTACTTTAAAATGTGATCCAAACTATACTACCGAGTTAAGAGATCAATACACTAGTGTTTATCCAGGGCCTTATGTTAGTAATAAGCATTGGAACACCATAGACATATTTAAAGGAGAACTAAAACCTCAGGTTATTTTACAACTTATAGACCATTCTTATGATATGGTTATAAAAGGCATGACCAAAAAACTTCGAGACTCTTTGCTGTAAGAAATTTATATTAAACAACTGGAAATCAATATTTTTTGTTGTATATTTGAGTAATTCTCCACTCCCAATTTTACTAATTTGTAGCGCATAAAGGTTGTCCTAAATCTTTTTAAATGCCCAAAATCTTTAAGTAGTATTTTATTTAATCAATATACTAACATTAAATTTTACGGATTATGAAAACAACTAAACAATTTTTTACAGCAATAGTTCTAGCACTATTGTTATTTAGTTCCACAACAATTTTAGCTCAAGATGCTCCAGAAAGGCCTGCATTCGTAACTGTGACCACCAATCACTGGAATATGGATAAGGAGAATTTTAAAATGTCCGAATGGAAGGCTGCTGAAAAAGAGTACCTTGAAAAAGTGACTATGAAGAATGAATTTATTTTAAGTTCGGCTTTTTATTTACATAATATGACGGCCGATAACACTGAGTTTCTTACGGTTCAAACTTTTGCCTCTTGGGAAGATATTGGCAAGTTTGGTGCACGAAGTGCTGAGTTAGAAAAAGCGGCATGGCCTGATGAAGCTAAGCGAAAAGCATTCTTAAAAAATCTAAACTCGTATTATTCAAACGAACATTCTGATGAAATTTATGCACCAATTTCAGGAGCAAAATTAATGACTGAAAAACCAACAAAAGATATGATTTTATATCTAAGAAAAAGTCATTTTGCTTTTCCGGAAGACGGTTCAAATGAGGAGTTTAATAATTTAAGAATGGAAGGAAATGCAGGAATTGTTCAAAAAAATGAATACGTGAAAGCATACTATCCAAACGTACATGCTTGGGGCTCAGATAAAACAGAATTTATTGAAGCTTTTTACCTTGATTCAGTATCAGATTTGGATAAAATGTTTGAGAGAAATGGTGAATTAATGAATGAAACATATCCAGATAATGAGGCTAGTAAAGCAAAAGGAAAAGCTTGGGGGAAATATTTCACGGGTGTTCATGGTGATTATTTGTATACCTTTATACATGACCTTTCTAAATAAAATAATTTCACGTTAAAAAAAAAGGACACACAAAGTGTCCTTTTTTTTGTTTTAAATAAATATATCCTACAAACCTAAACTTGCAGAAACTCCTATTTAGCTGTATCATTACACAATCAAAAACACAAAGATGAGCGTATTACAAACATTACAAGAGCGAAGTAATAATGCATGTGAATTATGTAGTTCAATTGAAGGATTAAAACAATACACCATACCACCTTCATTAAATGAAAATGTTGCGAACGATGTTTTAGTTTGTAGAACTTGTTTAGATCAAATTGAAGGCAATGAAGAGATGAACCCAAATCACTGGCGTTGTTTAAATGATAGTATGTGGAGTGAGCATAAAGCGGTTCAGATTATGGCTTGGAGGGTGTTAAAACGACTTCGTAACGAAGGTTGGCCAAAAGACTTGCTTGACATGATGTACTTAGATGACGAGGCCATGCGATTGGCTAAAGCAACTGGAGAGGATAAAGACGAAAGTGAAAGAATAATTCACAGAGATATTAATGGTGTTATTCTTGAAAATGGCGATAATGTGGTGCTTGTAAAAGATTTAAAAGTTAAAGGCTCTAGTTTGGTGGCTAAACAAGGAACAGCTGTTAGAAATATTCGTGTAGACTATGAAAACGATAAATTTATTGAAGGCAAAGTAGGAGCACAACAAATTGTAATAATTACAGAATTTGTTAAGAAAATTTAATCTTTATTATTTTAAATTAAGATTTTCAATATTTACTCTCATATTTATCAAATGCTTTTTAAAACCAGCTTTTTCATAAGCTTTTAGAGCAGGTATGTTTTCATCATAAACATCTAAACGGATTTCAAAAACACCACGAGATTTACACCATTTAAATAATTCATCAACAATTAATTTATTTAATTGTTTACCCCGATGTTGTTGTGGAACAAACATAAAACCTAAATACCCTTGCTGTTTATGTTTTAAATAAGGCTTATCGATTTTGATTTTGGCATAGCCTGATGCTACAATTTCATTATCTATTTCAGCAACAAATACTTCTGAATCGGTTTGAGTTATTAATTCTGAAATATCATAATAACTTATTTTACCATTTTTTAAAGTAGAATCAAATGGGCGTTCTGCCTGAATAAGATTTTGTTCAAAAGCCAACAAAATTGGAAGATCTTTTAATGTTGCTTTTCTAACAATGGAAGTCATTTTTAACTAGAGGTATCAGCAATAATTTTCCAATCGCCATTAATTTTTTTGAAAATAATCATAAAAATTCCATCAGCATTACCAACCTCTCGCTTTATATGATATTCTCCTAAAACGTAATAAGCTCCTTCATTTATTTTAGAAATATCGTTTATTTTAAAGCTTAATTTACCCGTATGATTTTTTGTAGGATATGCTTTTTGGTAATGCTCTAATGTGTTTTCCCAGCCATAAGTTAACCCATTAAGGCCATAAAATTTAAGCGAATCACTTTTCCAATAACCCTCCATAAATTCTTCTAAATTATTCTCAGACCAAGCCATTCTTTGTTTTTTTAAAACTTTTTGAATCGCTTTTTTATCGGCTTCCTCATTACTTTGAGAATAACTATTAAAAATGGATAACATACAAAGTACTATAACTAGGTTTTTCATGTTTTTGTAAAAATGTGATAATATATGCTCGTAAAAATAACAAAATCTAGAGTTTTAATGGTTACTCATCGGTAAAATTGACACTAATTATTTTTTCATCTAAAGTTAAAATCGATTGGTCGATAAAATAGTGCTAATACTTTTATTGTTTTCTACATTTACTTCGTAATCAAATGATTGCATTCCCTAAGTTTATTGTTTAATCATTAAAAATCACCTCATTATGGAATTAAAAATTACTAGTTGCAACAATTTTTTTAAAATTCAAGGAAAGCTTGATAGAGATAACATTGAAATTTTTCAAAACCAATTTAATAATATTTTCGAAAAAGTAAACAACGTTACTATTAGTATTCAAGATGTAGAAGGTATGGATAAATATGGCGTTGATGCTATATCAAAACTTCATTTCGAAGCATTAAACAAAAACAAACGACTATCTATTATCGGTTTTGGCTGTAAAGAGCTTTACGATCATTTTAAAACTGAAACAGCAGCCTAATTTTACAATACATTTTTTTGCTTTTTATAAAAGGAGTCTGCCTGCAATTGCATAAGTTCTCTCGTTTTATTGCGCTTGTAGGTGTATAATTCTTCTTCTTTTTCTATATCATTGTAAATTCGATCATTAATGGCGTAATCAGTTCTTAACATAGCTTCTCTTTGGTTTTTGTTTTGAAGTACATTTGCTTGAACGGTAGTTTCTTCGTCATCTAATTTATAGTCATAAGCGCCTTTAGGTGACAATAATTTTGCAAAAATTGGTGATGTTTCAATAGCCAAAAACAAAAGAAAGATAAACAAAGAAGGCAACCAAGGTAGTTTCCCTAATGCATTAACTCGAGCCATTAAGCCATCAAAATTATTAATAATTGGTTGTGTGGTTACTATTTGTGTTTCATAAGCTCCTTTTAATTCTCCAATTTGAGATTCAATGCTAGCGATTTTTTCTTTGTTTTCTAATTTTAATTGTTGCAATTCTGCTAATGCGGCATCATGTTTTTCTCGTTTTTCACTATACACAGGTCCTTTTCCTAA
>NZ_JABDMV010000002.1 GCF_013001275.1 Flaviramulus sp. | reverse complement strand
TGCTTTAAGGCTTCTAATTTTTCTTGGACTAAGGATTTACAAGAGATTTCTTTGTTCACCAGTTGCTGATGAATTTTTCGTATTTGAGAGTCCATAATTATTCTTCTATTACTTTAGAAACAACAAGAAAACCATTCTTTTCTTTTGGAAAATTTTCAATAATGATTTCCTTTTCAATTTGCGGACTATCTATTACCACATCGTCTCTCAAATTATCTAAAGACACCGCATTATTATGATTATTATTAAAAGTGTTATTATTTGTTGTGTTCGCGTTTTTAATCACTTCAAATAATTTGTTTACAGCCTCTGATGGCTGCGCTCCTTTAATACTCGACAAAATGTCGACTGTCATAATTTTACTCATGTCTCAATTATTAAATTAAAAAAAGCCTTCCAAATTTGGAAGGCTTTATATATTTATAAACAATAACCTTCCTGTCCTATAAATTAGGATTATTGAAATTATTATTATTGTTATTTTTTGTCATTGTTATTTTAATGAGCCCAAATATATGTAGAATAAATGTACTACACACTATTTTTGGGGATATCCTATTATCTATTGTCAAATTATTAAAAAAGGTAAAGTTAATTTGTAGCTTCTTCAAACTATCTGCTATAATAGCTATTTTATTTTTATTAAGTGGTAACAAAAACATCAATCAATAAGAAGAAACCTGTGATTTTTGCTTATGATTTGCTTTAAAATATAATTCAAAATATGGCTTTTAAGCCATTATGTTTATTTAACGATTTTAAAGTCCTTTAAAAAAACACAAAATCAATTTTAAGACGCTTTTTAAACTATTTAAGGCACTTTTAAGTAATTAACAAATGTTGATAATTATATGAATGAGTCGGTAAAAAGCTTTTTAAAAGGGCTAATATTTCGTATATTTGTTTGTATTCAAAAGGATGCTTTTCAGGCATCTTTTTTTGTGTATAAAATTAAACTAAAACTTAAGGAAAACATATAATATGAGCGAAGCAAAAGAAGAATTTAACAAGCACGGTTATTCGGCAGATAGTATTCAAGCGTTAGAGGGCATGGAGCATGTGCGTATGCGTCCGTCTATGTATATTGGTGATGTTGGTACACGTGGGTTACATCATTTAGTTTATGAGGTTGTAGATAACTCTATTGATGAAGCTTTGGCAGGACATTGTAACAATATTACTGTTATAATAAATGAAGATAATTCTATAACCACAGAAGATGATGGTCGTGGAATACCGGTAGATTTACATAAGAAAGAAGGCGTTTCTGCACTTCAAGTAGTTATGACTAAAATTGGCGCCGGTGGTAAATTTGATAAAGATTCTTATAAAGTTTCTGGTGGTTTACACGGTGTAGGTGTAAGTTGTGTGAATGCCTTATCTGAGCATTTACGTGCAACCGTTTACAGAGATGGAAAAATTTACGAACAAGAATATGAGAGAGGAAAAGCGTTGTATCCGGTAAAACAAATTGGCGAAACTGATAAAAGAGGAACCACGGTTACTTTTAGACCAGATTCAACAATTTTCACTCAAACTTTAGAGTATAGCTATGATACTTTAGCGAGCAGATTGCGTGAGTTGTCTTATTTAAATAAAGGAATCACAATACATTTAGTTGACAAAAGATCTAAAAAGGAAGACGGTGAGTTTGAAGGTGAAACTTTTCATTCTACTGAAGGTCTTAAGGAATTTATCAAATTTTTAGACGGAAATAGAGAGCCTTTAATGAAAGATGTTATTGCCTTTGAAGGTGAAAAAAATGGCGTACCTGTTGAGGTTGCTATGGTTTATAATACGTCTTATGCAGAAAATTTACATTCTTATGTAAATAATATTAACACACATGAAGGCGGAACACATTTAACTGGTTTTCGTCGTGGGTTAACACATACGCTTAAAAAGTACGCAGATGAATCAGGTTTATTAAAAAACTTGAAGTTTGATATTGCTGGTGATGATTTCCGTGAAGGTTTAACAGCGATTATATCTGTAAAAGTACAAGAACCACAATTTGAAGGACAAACAAAAACTAAATTAGGAAACAGAGAAGTTTCTTCAGCAGTAAGTCAATCTGTTTCAGAAATGCTGACTGATTATTTAGAAGAACATCCAGACGATGCTAAAATCATAGTTCAGAAAGTGATTCTTGCGGCACAAGCACGTCATGCAGCTCAAAAGGCGCGTGAAATGGTTCAGCGTAAAACGGTTATGAGTATTGGCGGTTTGCCTGGGAAATTATCCGATTGTTCAGAGCAAGATCCAGCCAAATGCGAAGTGTTTCTTGTAGAGGGAGATTCTGCAGGGGGGACAGCGAAACAAGGACGAGATAGAGCATTTCAAGCTATTTTACCATTAAGAGGTAAGATTTTGAATGTTGAAAAAGCGATGGTTCATAAAGTTTTTGAAAATGAAGAAATAAAAAACATATTTACTGCTTTAGGTGTTACTATAGGAACAGAAGAAGATAGTAAAGCTTTAAATCTTTCAAAATTAAGATATCATAAAGTCGTTATTATGTGTGATGCTGATATTGATGGTAGCCACATTGCAACACTTATTTTAACATTCTTCTTTAGGTATATGAAAGAGTTGATTGAAAACAATCATATTTATATTGCTACACCTCCTTTATACTTAGTTAAAAAAGGTGCTAAAAAGCAATACGCTTGGTCTGATAAAGAACGAGACGAAATTGTTGCAGATTTTGGAGATGGCTCTAAAATTCAACGCTATAAAGGTTTAGGTGAAATGAATGCTGAACAACTTTGGGACACAACTATGAATCCTGAATTTAGAACAATGCGTTTAGTTCAAATAGATAATGGAACCGAGGCAGATAGAATTTTCTCTATGCTGATGGGTGATGAAGTACCACCACGTAGAGAGTTTATTGAAAAGAATGCTATTTATGCGAATATTGATGCATAACTATTTAAGACTACTTATAAATAAAAAGAGACTGCCCAAAAAACGACAGTCTCTTTTGTTTTTTAGAGAGTACAAATGATACTTAGCAATTTATTTGGCCGCATATGTATTGTACTCTCAACCTAAAAACAACTAACTAAAACAATCCTAAACTTACACTTGGCGTATTAACTCTTACACCTGTGCTAATAGTACTTCTTCTTCTAGGATATCTTTCGTAATAATATCCGTGATATCCATAATAATAAAATGAAGCATGGCTATAATAATAGTCACTATGATGACAATGATGGCTACAGTGCTCGTAATGGCTTGCGTAAGCATCTTTTTTACCTTGCATGTAGGCTTTATAAGCCTTTCTGTCTTTCTCTTTTAAACTTTTTTCATAAGCTTTCTGGTCTTCCCAAAAAGCCTCTTCTTCAGCTTTATTTTCTGCACTAAATTGTTGTTCGAATTTAGCATCCTCAATAGCTCTTTTTTGATAATATGATTTCTTATCTATTGTTGTACTATCTGTATTTTTAGTTTCTTGTGCGCCTGATGTAATTGAAAGCCCAATGGCAAGAATAAATACTAATGATTTATTAAATTTCATAACTTTAATTTTTAGGTTATTAATAATTCGCTTGTTATGCGTTTTCAATATTAAGACAACCCAAAAGTTATTTACCCTACCAATATTTTAAAAAAAATATAAATAAAGAAGTTTTGTAGAAAAAAAAGCCGTCTAATTTCTTTTTAGACGGCTTTGGTATTATCTGTTAAAAATCGAATCCGAGATAGAATTGCCAGACCCTGTTTTGCGGGCTTCCTTCATCATATACTTCACCCATTCCTAAATGATAGCGAACACCAATTGAAGCACCAGAGTTGGTTTTAAAACCGCCTCCAAAATTAAAACCCCAATCAAAGTTACTAGGATCGAACTCTTGAGATGTATCGAATAGTCCGAAGTTACTATCAAATTTTTCTTTGTGAGAAATTGCTATTCCAGCTTGAGGTCCAACTTCTAAAAAGAAATTCTCACTGGGATATAATTTTAATGATACTGGTAGATTAATATAATCTAATTTTTGTGTAAATGTGCCACCATTGTCTTGTAATTCGTAACCTTGTTGAGAATATAAAACTTCAATTTGTAATGCGATAGCTTCACTTAAAAATGATTCGCCATAAAACCCTAAGTGAAATGCATGACGTTGTCCGGTTTCAGTATCGCCGTCAAAACTAACCGCCGCTAAATTATAACCGAGCTTTATACCGGCATTCGATTTGAATAAATCGTCAGAGTCCTGTGCACCACTATTTATGATGGTTGCAAATATTATTGTAATTGTTAAAAAGGTATTTTTCATTTTATTGTAGATTAAGTTTTTACTATTATATTATTTTCCGCCGTTAGCTTGTAAATCCGCTATGCATTGTGCATCTAATTCTGGGGCAGATTCCATGCTAATTAAGTTGGAAACACCATCTCCAGTCTCTGAAGACCAATACATTAAACAAGTATCTACATCACAATGCTTGGGGTGTTCGCTATCTTCATGCTCACTTTGTAGAGGTGAACCTAAATTTGTTAGCCCAAGTAAATGACCAAACTCATGAGTGATAACGGTTGTTTCTAATAAATCTCTTCTAGGTTCAAACGTACTATTACTTAAATTCTTGATCGTGTTTTCATAAATCACAAATGAAGTATTCCAATAAGCAGTGCCTAAAACAACGCTATTATTTGTGTCGCTGGCAGACTTTCCATCAACAAAAAATGCCCAAACTGCAATTCTGTTGCTCGTATTGTAGTTTTTGCGTTCAGCTCTTTCTATATCTGCAATTTCTTCAATAGTATAAGTTTCATTTCCTGGCGATGGAATTTCACGTTTTTCAACCGTTATACCATTTGGTTTAAAAGTTCTGTCGTTTAAAAATGAAATTAAATTATCAACCGCAGTCTGAGTAGGTTCAAACCCTTCAACATAAACTAATTCAATGATCATACTATTAAAAGTATTGGCAGATAATAAATCATTTGCCGAACTTCCTGTAGTTTGTCTGTTAAAAGTTTTAACTAAAGCGCCGTTTTGGTTATCGTCGCCCGCAACTATTTCTTCTCTCGCACATCCTAATATGATTGAAAGAAACATTAACGTGATAAAAATTTTCTTGTTCATTGTTTATTTAGGTTTTTATAGAAAAAACAGCTGTCAATAATTGGCAGCTGTTCTTTTTTTTAAAAAATCTTCAATTGCAAATCTACTTATATTTGATTTAAAACTAAAGTTACAGCTGCATTTGTTGTGCTTTGTAGAGAGATTGAGTTTTCAGAATAACTTGTTACTTCCCAAGAATTATTTAATAATTCGAAAGTAGCATTCCCAGAAAACGTTAAGTTGAAATACACTTCAGTTTGTGAGGTTACTTCATAAGTACCTTGAACATCATTAAGTCCAGCTGTTACCACATTTTGTGCAGTACAAGTTAAATCTCCTGCAAAATCAATTGTATAATCTACATAGTCATTAGCTTTTTCAACGCTAGAATCAACAAATGATTGTACCATAAAAGTCCCTTCTACTAAAATGGCTTCTAAAGCCTTTGCATTTTCTTCAGCTTCGTCCATTTCATCATCTGTGGCAAGACATTCAGATATTTTTGCTTGTAAATCCAAATCACTAGAAATACTAACAACCGTGTCATTATTTAATGTCGCAGTAATTGGATAGCTAACGGCAAAAAATTCATCGTTACCGAAGTTGTTCATATAGCTATATAGTTGTTGCTCAGATTCAATAACAACGCTACCAGTTTGGTCTAAATTTAAACTATAAGTTAAAATGGTTACTGGGAAATCGATGTCTAAACATTTAATAGCATCTTCACCTGCATTTTCTGCTTGATTACATGCATCAACCAAAGCATCATATTCGGTTTGATTTGCAACTTGAACTTCAGTATAATTGCTTAATCTCACTGATAACGGGAATTGTAAAACAACTTGATCATCATCATTATTAAATTGTCCTAAAATGTTTGTTACTAAGGCATAATCAGCTTGACTAATTAAAGTTAATTGAGTGCCATTTACTGTTGCAGTAACTGGAAATAAAATAGATGAACACGATAAGCCGTCTAAAAAGTCATCAAAACTCCCATCATACATTGATGAACGTTCCAGGTTACTTGCTGTTTGAGAGTCAGCCGAATTAGTATTAGGATTAGTTCCATTTTCATTGTCTATTTCATCTTGACAAGAAGTAAATCCAATAAAAGATACTAATAAGATTGCTGTAATAAATTTTAATTTTTTCATGATTCTAATTTTTTGTGTTTTATAATTTTATTAATTATGAAAGTTTCGCTTTCTATTAGTAAGACAACTTGTTTTAAATTTACCCTACCGTAAATTGAGATTTTTTTTAATTTAAAGTATATAACTTAATATTTAATGCATAATTGTGTTATTGTTAATTAAAAACGGCTGTCAAAATTTTGACAGCCGTTTACATAACATAAGTTACAAATGCAAACCTAATTATATTTGGGCAAATATTAAGGTTACAGCCGCATTTGTTGTACTCTGTAGAGAGATTGAGCTCTGAGAGTAACTTGTAACTTCCCAAGAATTGTTAAGTAATTCGAAAGTTGCATTCCCAGAAAAGGTTAAGTTGAAATATACTTCTGTTTGCGAGGTCACTTCATAAGTTCCTTGCACATCTTCAATAGTTGAATCTGCTGTATTTTGAGCTGTACACGATAAATCGTTTGCAAAATCTATTGTATAATCGGCGTAATCATTAGCTTTCTCAACACTTGCATCAACAAAAGATTGTACTTTAAAAACACCATTTACTAATATCGTTTCGATAGCATTTGCATTTTCTTCCGCTTCTTCCATTTCATCATCGGTTGCAATGCACTCAGTAATTTTAGTTTGTAAGTCTATGTCGCTTGTTATACTAATTACCGTATCGCTGTTTATGTTAGCAGTAATTGGATAATTAACGGCGAAATATTCGTCATTACCAAAATCACTCATATAAGCATATAATTGCTCTTCAGATTCTAAAACAACACTACCTGTTTGATCAAAATTTAAACTATAGGTAAATATTGTAATAGGGAAATTGATGTCTAAACAATTAATGGCATCTTTTGCAGTGTTTTCTGCTTGATTACACGCCATAATTAATGTGTCGAATTCAAGTTGATTTGAAATTTGAACTTCGGTGTAATTACTTAATTTAACAGATACTGGAAAATGTAAAATAACTTCATCTTCATCGTCATTATATTCAGATAGAATATCAATGACTGTTGCATAATCAGATTCGCTAATTACATTAACTTCAGTTCCATTTACAGTTGCCGTAACTGGTAATAAGATTGACGAACATGATACGCCATCTAAAAAGTCATCAAAACTACCATCGTGCATCGATGATCGCTCTAAGTTTTGTGCAGTTTGAGAGTTTGCTGCGTTTGTTTTTGGATTCTCTCCATTTACTTTGTCATCGTCATCTTGACATGATGTAAATCCGATAAAGGATAGTAATAAGATTGCTGAAATAAATTTTAAATTGTTCATAATATTAAATTTTGGGTTATTAAATTTTTCTTTTTCGCGATTTTTTCGCTTTCTATTAGTAAGACAACTCGTTTTAAATTTACCCTACCTTTTTTAAAATATTAATTTTGATATGTGATGTATTGAAACGAAAATGCATATGACTAAAATTAGTTTTAAAGTGATTTCAATAATTTTTAATGATGTTTTTATTTTTTTCCATATTACATTTTGTTTAACACAAACTTTAGACAGCTAAAAATAAATTTACCCTACTTTTGTAATTATTTTTTAATTTTCAGTTTTAATGCCTACTTTAAAAATGACTAATAACGACTCCAAACTTTGTGAAGAATCTCACTTCAACAAATTTTATGTAGAGCACATTCAGCATGCAAGTAATTTTGCATATTATAAATGTGGCGATAAGGATAATGCGCTGGATTTAGTACAGGAAGCTTTTACTAAAATTTGGGAAAATTGTTCAAAAATCGATTTCACAAAGGCAAAAACATACTTATTCAC
>NZ_JABDMV010000151.1 GCF_013001275.1 Flaviramulus sp. | reverse complement strand
CTAATTCAACCATTAGTGTTTGTAATGATTTACAACAATTCGTTTAAGAATATTGTAAAACTCAACTATACGCAGTATTTATTAATGTTCGTGGTTTTTATAACACCATTTGCTATTACTAATTTTAATGACGAATATTGGTTACTTTTAGCAATGACTGTTTTAATATTTGTTCAAGGCGCATTTGCATTTGCAAATTATAAAACTCTTTCATGATCTATTTATTTGTTTTACTATTAAGAGCAGTAGCTTACCTAGAAGGGCCATATAAAATAGCTTCTTTTGCTGTTGTGTTTTCCATAATGGCGTATTCTACCGTTAAAAGGTCATCAATATCTTACACTAAAATATCAAAGGTTAACTATTATATTTTATTAATAGTCATTGCCGTTATAATTCATGGCTCATTTTTCGGAACTCTTTTGGTAAGAGATGTCGCTGTATTAATTACCTACTGGATATGGTTTTTATTCACGTTCTCTTTTTTTAAACAGAAAACCATAAAAGAATCATTAAAGTATATACTAATAGCATTTCTAATATATAATGTAGCGAACTATTTATTTTTTGAATTGAACTTTGGAGATCAAAGGTTAGGCTACAATTCAATTATGGCCTTAATGGGAATTACAGGATACCGTATATATTTTCCGCTGTCATCAGGTGCTAATGTATTTACTTTTCAAGTTGGTCTTAATGCCATATTGGCTCTATATTTTATAAAAAATAGTTCAGGTAAATTTAAATATTTTTTAGCCTATGCATTTTGCATATTTCTTTTGGTTTTAGCAGATTCAAGGCTCATATTGTTGTTTACCCTCGCATTCTCTTTTGTGTATTATTTTTCAATAAAACAGATTGTAAAATTTATAAAAAGCAATTGGGAGTTCATAACGTTATCCATAATATTAGTAATCTTTATTTTTTATAAGACTTCGCTTTTTGATAGTATAAAAAGACCAGGAGAATTATCAGGTAGTGCACTTTCACGAATAGATATTTGGGGTTATGCGTTTAACGCCATATTCGATGATTTTCATTTTTTAGTGGGCCATGGCATTAATGGTTTTGAGAATAGTCATACTGATGAAATAAGGCGGGCTTTTGAAAATGATAATTTACAAACAGCACATAATTTTTTTATTCAAAACATTATTGATTTTGGTTTGCTTGGACTTATAATAATTTTATTTTTGCTTTACAAGCTTCTTGTCATGGTGGTTAAAATAAACTCACATATAATTACCATATTATTTGTGATGTTTTTGTTGATAGGAACAACGGAATCAATACCTACTTTATATACTTTTGACTCAACTATATTTTTTATTGCGTTGTTGTCATTAATTATCGTCAATAATGAAAGAAAAGTTAATAGACAAAATTAGAATTGTCACTTATTATCCCAGAAAGCTTTTAGATACATTAATATTTACGTTTTATTTGAAACGCAAAAATAATTGGCAACAATTAGATAAATACAGAAATAGACCTGTTTTAATTGTTGGCAATGGACCGAGTTTAAACAAAACACCACTAGATAAAGTAAGTCCTAAATACGTTTCAATAGGGATGAACAAAATCAACCTGCTCTATGAAAAAACCTCGTGGAGACCACAAATCATAACGTGTGTTAACGGCTTGGTGCTTAGGCAAAATAAAGACTTTTTTAATCAAAGTGACGCTATTTTAATATTACCCATTAAAGCATTTTATTTAGGCGTAAAAGTTAGGCCTAATATCATTTTTGTCAATTTAAAGGATCATGATAAATTAGAGTCGGATATTAAAAAAGGACTATCTAATGGGTGCACCGTAACTTTTATTGCCCTACAATTAGCAGCGTATCTAAAACCAACTTCTGTAAATATTGTTGGCGTGGATCATAGCTTTAAATACAACAAAGGTGAAGGCCATGAAATTAAGAAGTTTGAAGGCGATGACGTAAATCATTTCAGTAAAAACTATTTTAAGAATCAATATTGGGGAATACCCGATTTAGAAGGAAGTGAAAGGC
>NZ_JABDMV010000148.1 GCF_013001275.1 Flaviramulus sp. | reverse complement strand
GCTATTCCTGGTAGTGGTGTTTTATGTTGAAATGGATATAAGTGTTTTTTTAAAGCATATTTTCCGCCATGCGATCCATTGGTATACATAGGATGATGCATTGCAAATACCGTTGTTTTATTTTGTGCCTTTTTTAATTCTCCTTCAATTTCTTCAAAAAATCGTTTTCTAGTTTTTATTTCGCATTCATTGTTAATTGTAGGATGATTATTCCAATTCTCTAAATACCATTGTGTATCTATTATTATTAGTTGAATCGTTTCACTCACATCTATACTTTCAAGAGGGCACCCATTTTCTGGTTGAAACGTATTTTTACCAACTAAATCTTCTATATACTTTTCTTCTCTTTTTAAACCTGGTAGTCCACCTGCATACCAATCATGATTTCCTGGAATAAATACGGTTTTTCCTTTAAAATTAGATAGTGCCTTACCCTGAGCATTTAATGCGTTTTCTGCTTCTATCCTTCCTTTTTTGTTCTTTTTTGGTAAACCAGAAGGGTAAATATTGTCCCCTAAAAAAAGTGTATAATCTCCTTTTGTCGCTTTGCCTTCAATGTGTTTTTTAAAAACCTTTAGTGCTTTAGACATCCCTCCCATTGGCGCCTTTCCTGCATCTCCAATTAAATAGAATGTTTTATCTATGTCCTTATTCGGAAACTGAACTTCATTATGCTTGTCGTTAGAGTATTGAGGAGTATAAGTCGCACAGGCCGTTATACTTAAAATTATTGTGAAAGCTGAAATATATTTTATAATATTCATAGTTTTTGATTCATGTGTTAAAAATAAAATTATCTAACCTCTAAAAGTGTTGCATATGATAAAATGATTAATCAAAAATAAATATAATTTAAAATTAATTCCAATTTAAAACACTACGTTCTTGCCAATAAAAATCAGGAGCGGAATATAAAGATTTAAGTGATTTTATTTCTTTTTTTGATAACTCAACCGTCAAAGCCTTTATATTTTCTCGCAATTGTTTGGTGTTTGAAGCACCACTTAACACGTAAGTAGGGTTTAAACTATCTATCACAAAACGTAATGCTATGGCATCAATTCCCACATTGTATTTTTTTGATAACTGTTCTAATATCTTATAAGTTTCGTTATAATGCTGAAATTTTTCGTTTTGAAACACACGCCCATTGGCTAAAGCTTCTTTAATAACAACATCTTTACCTTGCTTTATCACGTCTATTAAAATTGAAAAAGTTGACTGCTCAAATACATTATAGGTAACTTGAAAACTGTCAAACAATTCCTCATTATTAACATTCACTTGTAAAGCTTTGGCAATCACTTCTTTTTGGTTTGCACCGCTCGTTGTAATCCCGATATGCAATCCTGTTTCTTTTTTTATTTGATACAATTTATTTAAAACCCTTTCATTTTCTAAAATGCCACTGTCAAAAGTTGCCGAGTGCACTTGGTAATATTTTAGTTTTGGAAGCAATTGTTTTGATACCTCCCACTGCTCTTGCAATTTCTCTAAAGAATGCTCTTTTACTTCATGTTTTCCCTCAAATCCTAACTTCCAATTTGCTACATAAGTATAGCCCCATTTTGTACCTAAAATTAAATCTGAATGATTATTAACATCTTTATATTCTTGTAAAAAGGCTTCACCTTTACCATAAGATGGGGCTGTATCAAAATAACGAACTCCCAATTTATAAGCCTCATTTAAAACTGAAAAGGTGTTTTTTTTAAAGGCTTCTTCAGATTTATCAGTGGAATTCTCTGTTCTAATATTTATATATTCTGGTCTGCCTAAAGCCGCTAAACCTAATCCTATTTTAGTTTTTGTCATTCTAATGATTGTATTTTACTTGTAATGAGTATAATTTTTCAATCCATTTTTTTAATTTGGTATCAGAAGGATTTCTCAATTTCTTTTCTCCTATTGTTAGCGTGGGAAAATTAAGCTTTCTGTTATCGTATAAGCTTCTTAGTGCTTCTTCATTAGCTTGGTTTAGCTCAACATCAAGGAACTGAAATTCCAAATTTAAATGCTCTAAATATTTTTTATAATACATCGTTTTATGGCACCTTTTAATTCCATAAAGTTTAATTTTAGGCATCATGTTTACATGGTTTTAAGAAACTCAATAGCCGCATCTGGATTTAAATGAAAATCTGAAAACACGACATTGTCATATCTATCAATAAACAAAAACCAAGGTGTTCCTCCTGTTCGGTAATTCTTCATAATATTGGATATAGATTTGTCGTCATCTCCGGCATCATGTCCAAAAGGAATCATTAAATCATATTGATTTTGAGTTTCGACCATCTTTTCATAGGAGTTTTCATTATGACCTTCAAAAACAGTTTGAATTGCTAGAAAAACAACATTTTTATTACCCGATAAAGCGTTTACCATTTTTTTCAAATCTGGAAAGCCTTTACTGTGACAACCTGGACACCAACTTTGAAAACAATAAACAATTTTAAATTTTCCTTTAAAATTTGAAAGTTTTATTGGTTCTGATATATTCCCATCGGAATTAATCCAATTTTTGACATGAAATTCGGGAGCTTTGAAAACTTTATCATTTTCTATTGGATTTGACATATAATTGTCCCTTTCTTTAAATTTAATTCTACTTCAATTTATCGGCATGAAGTTTTCTGAGTTTAGCTAATTTTGGATTAATCACATAAGTGCAATATCCTTGTGACTGATTATTTCTATAATAATCTTGATGTTCTTTTTCTGCCTCGTAAAAAACATCTAACGGACTTATTTCAGTTACTATTGGATTATCATAATACTGCGACACTTCTTTAACAACTAGTTCTGCAATGTCTTTTTGATTTTTATCATGATAATAAATAACAGATCGATATTGTGTACCTCGGTCGGCTCCTTGCCTATTTAATGTAGTTGGGTCATGTGTGGTCATAAAAATGACTAAAATATCTTGATAAGAAATACTATTAGCATCAAAAGTAACTTGAACTACTTCAGCGTGTCCAGACAAACCAGAACATATTTCGCGATATGTTGGATGCCCTGGAGCGTCTCCACCAGAATACCCCGAAACAACATTTTCAACACCTTTTACTTCTTGAAAAACAGCTTCTGTACACCAAAAACAACCACCTCCAAATGTGGCTATTTGCATATTTTTATTACTCATTTATTTGCCCCTTCTCTAATTGCATAGATTCAGAATTAATGCAGTATCGCAGTCCACTTGGTTCTGGACCATCAGGAAATACGTGTCCCAAATGCGCATCACAAGTATTACACATCACTTCAACTCGAACCATTCCAAATGCCGAATCCTTTTCGTATTTAATAGCGTTCTCTTTAATTGGCTGTGTAAAACTTGGCCACCCTGTTCCCGATTCAAACTTAATTGTAGAATCAAACAAAGGTGTATCACAGCATACACAACTGTACTTCCCAGCTTCATGGATACTGCAAAGGGCTCCGCTATGCGGTCTTTCAGTACCTTTAAGTCTGGTGATCCTAAATTGTTCTGGAGTTAGTTCCTCTTCCCAATCAGATTCAGTTTTTTCAACACGTTTGTCCGGTATCGGGTTTCCCTTTACACTAAAATTTATAACTTCTTTCCATGTAAGCATAATAAAATGTTCCTTTATTTGTTAAAATAATATAAGGTTAAATGAGTCGAAATGAAGTATGATTTCTTACATTTAAAATCTTTAATAGTTAAGCATCATAATATATTTAATTTTTAGTAATTTGTGAATATTAATACCATTAATTATGTCTAAATTAGTAGATAAAGCCGAAAAATTTGTTTTCGAATTATTTAAAAACGAATTAGATCAAACTTTTATATACCATAACTACACGCACACCGAACGTGTATTGCGAAGCATTAGAGAAATTATTGAGAATACAGATGTTAGTGAAAGTGACGCTGAAACTCTAGAGTTAGCTGCCTTATTGCACGATACCGGTTATACAAAAACTCGAGAAGGACATGAGGAGGAAAGCGTTAAAATTGCCACAGCTTTTTTAAAAGAAAACGACGCTGATGGTAAATTAATTGAAGCTGTTAACAAATGTATATTGGCTACAAAATTTAAGGACTCACCAGAAACTGATCTTGGAAAAATAATTAGAGATGCCGATGCGTCTCATTTTGGAAAAAAATATTTTAACGAAGCCAGTGAGTTTTTAAGAAAAGAATTAGAAATTCAAGGAATTGCCACTTATACGCCAACAGAATGGCGGAATGAAAACATAAAAGTTCTTACGCAAGAACATGAGTTTTATACTGATTATGCTCTTAAAAATTGGCAACCTAGAAAAGATAAGAATCTTTCTAAACTCATGAAAAACAAAAAGAAAAGGAAAAGCAAACTTAAAACCGAGGAGCTCAAAGCCAAATACAAAGCACAATACAAAAACGAAAGCCCAGAACGAGGTATCCAAACTTTTTATAGAGTAGCTTTAAGAAATCATATTAAATTGAGTGATATCGCCGATACCAAAGCGAATATTTTACTGTCGGTTAATGCCATTATTATTTCATTGGTTTTAGCAAATTTAATTTCAAAATTAGATACCAATGCATATCTACTTTACCCTACGGCAATTTTTACGTTGTCTTGTGTTATTTCAATGATCTTATCGATTATTGCAACTCGACCAAATATAACGAGCGGTGAATTCACTAAAGAAGATGTTGCGAACAAAGATGTTAATCTTACCTTTTTTGGTAATTTTCATAAAATGAGTTTAAAAGAGTACGACTGGGCCGTTAAAGAACTAATAAAGGATAAAGATTACGTTTATAGTTCGTTAACCAAAGATTTATATTTTTTAGGAAAAGTGCTAGAACGAAAATACAGAATACTGCGTGTTACTTATACTATTTTTATGATAGGTATGGTCGTATCAGTGCTTGCCTTTGCAATTGCTTTAAAAATAAATAATGCCAAATTAGAAGATGTTCTTCCCGTTGATAATACCACAAGATTTATTAATCCTAAGAACGATACAATTGAAAAGTCAGGTGTTTATGAAATTGTTTAGGCTTTAATTTCTTTCATTAAATCTTCATAAGTATAATAGCCTTTATCATCACCTTCATTTTTTTGATAAATAAAACTCACTCTTATAGCTTTCAAACCAGTAACTCCTTGAAGATCTTGTAATTTTAATATTTCTATATCATCAGCGAACATTTTTTTAGATTGCATAAAATGTATATACTTTAAATATTCTTTTTCATCTTCTTTCTGAGAATAAATGATACTCATTTTACCTTTTGTTGTTATGCGTTCTTCCGTGCCTTTTATGAATGCTTTGTCTACACGTTTCTTAACAACTTCGTAGCGCGCATTGTAAGTTCCATCAACGTCAAATTGCTTTTCATCCATCCTAAATCTAATAGATAGTGGTTGATTAAACACTAAAATCATGGAAGCAACATCTAAACCTATAGGATATTCATGTTGGTTCTGATAAAAGCTATTTTCCATCTCGTACATAATTTGTAATTGCCATAACCTTAAATTGAATAAGTAAATAGAGTTAAAGCTATCTTCTTTGGTTATGGATTCCCCTATATACATATTATGCTCAACACCATCAGTTTTAAAACGTTCAAAAAAATGAGGATACATTTTTTGTGCTTCTATTTGCTTTTCGTCAATTAAAGCCGACATGTTTTTATTTATCAGGGCAATAGTATCATCATAATTTTTTCTGTAATAATAAATAACACCTAAATTGCTGTCTACTTTACTGAAATAATCTTCAATCTCTTCTTTAGCAAAATCTTTATTCTCTAAAAAGAAAACGAACAATTGCTCAATTTCTTCTTTAAAAAATTTGGTTAATTGTTGCTCTGTATCAACTTTAAAATCATTTTTAAGCTTAATATTAAAATTCTCGATTTGAAATTTTAACTGTTCAAATATTGGTAATTTTTCAGCTTTTGGAACATTTTCCAACACCTTATCAACCAAAGATAATTGTAAAGCTAAATCTTTTTGAGTAGCCAGGTTTCTGGCGTCTGACGATCCTTTTACATCTATTTGTCCAAATAATGGATACACATTATTAAAAACAATTTCACTAAAAGTTGCCGTGTTTAATGGATTTTTAAGCTTATCATTTAAAAACTTTTTTGCAGCTTTTTTAAACTTCCATGATACACTTGAATGAATTGAAGTACATTCTTGTTGAATAATCGCCTCTATTAAATTAACTTCTTCGGCTTTAGATCGCTCAACTGCAGATACTATAAATGGCATGACATCCACTAGCTTATTAGCATTAATACTATTTAAAACTTTTGATTTATTAGAAACAATTTCAAGAATACCCAATAATTCTTTGTCATTAGCGATGGGCGCAAAAATGCCACTTTTAAAATTTTGTTCATACAAACTGGCAATATGAGGAGCATTACCTTTTGATTTTTCGAAGGATTTGTCGACATCTGAAACAGAAAAATATCTATTCTCCTTTAACAATCTATTATACGACCATCTACATAATGCATCGGCACATTTTTTACTTTCAGATTTTCCTAAAAGAAAACTGTTCATTCCTTCGCCATGAACTCGCTCAAAAACATCATCTTCTTTGTTATAAATTGAAAAACCAACTTTAATATCTTTGATTCCTAGAAGTGAGCTGAAAATTTCATGAAAATTTTTCATAAAATTTTTGTTTTCTCTCTTATCTTGACCTAGTAGGCTGGATTTAATATGAGATATAGATTGATCATCAGTTACATCAAATATGTTTGATATCACAAAGCCATTAAAAATGTAACTATTAGGAGGAAATTTTTCTTTCCAAACCTTTATATTCTCAAAATTATCTAATAACTCATCATAATCCTCTTGAGTTATTTTTTTTGCATTCGGCGTAGGTGTTATTTCGCAAAAATCAGCATTATATAAGATTTTATAATAACGAAGCACGCCATTGGCATCTGGTATCTCGTAATAAAATGGTCTTTTAAAATTTAAATTATAGCCATAACAGAAATTTAATATAATGTTACATGCAATAATATATACATCATCTTGAGGCATGTTTTTAATCTGAAGCTCAAAATCCTTCCCCGCCGTTTTTAAAATACTTTTAAATCGTTCTGAAGAATTAAACGTTAGATTATGAAATGGAACTGAAGCCGTTTTTATTTCATTTTTTGTTAAAATCGGACTAAATGTATCTTGTAAAATAATACTTATTTCTTTTTCTCTGGTTTTTAATGTAGATGTGTCGCTAAAACCATCTTTTAATTCAGGATAATCTTTGGCAATTTTTAATATATTTTTCGCTTTTGCCGCGATAATATTATCGTCACTTTTGAGCAAACTTTTATATTGTTCTATAAGCTTATTAAAGCCTATTTTTAGCGTTAAAGGTGAGTCTATGTTGCTGTTAATATCCATAAATTGATAAACCTAAATTATTACAAAGTTACTAATAATTGCTTTAGTCGACACATATCTAACTTCATAACAATAAAATTTTTACGCGCTAAAAATGCTATAAATGAGCTGCTTTATTTAAATTAAAAAAGCCTCTCAAAATATTGAGAAGCTTTTTATTTTATAAATAAAACTTATTTACTGGTTTCCTTTTTTGTAATCTTCTAAAAATTTTGCTAAACCAATATCTGTTAAAGGATGCTTTAATAGGCCTTTAATAGATGATAAACCTCCAGTCATAACATCACTACCTAATTTAGCACAATCAATAACGTGCATTGTGTGACGCACAGATGCTGCTAAAATTTGAGTTTTAAATCCATAATTATCATAAATCTGTCTAATTTCTGCAATAAGATTTAAACCATCTGTAGAAATATCGTCCAACCTTCCAATAAATGGTGAAACATATGTAGCTCCAGCTTTTGCAGCCAATAAAGCTTGTCCTGCAGAAAATACTAAAGTAACATTGGTTTTTATACCTTTATCTGAAAAGTATTTGCAGGCTTTTATACCATCTGCAATTAGCGGTAATTTCACTACAATTTGTGGGTGTAAACTTGAAAGCATTTCGCCTTCATCAACCATACCTTCAAAATCTGTTGAAATTACTTCAGCACTAACATCGCCATCTACCAAATCACAAATTTTTTGGTAGTGTGCTAATATATTTTCTCCACCTATAATGCCTTCTTTCGCCATTAAAGATGGATTTGTAGTTACTCCATCTAAAACCCCTAGAGCTTGTGCTTCTGCAATATCATTTAGGTTTGCTGTATCTATAAAAAATTTCATGTCTCTTTTTTTTAATTTGCTAAAACTGATTCGTTTAAATACTCTAAAACTTGTTGGCTTACTTTTTGACCAGTAAATCCAAATTTTTCATCAAGAACGGTTGCAGGCGCAGAATAACCAAAATGATCTACACCATACACTTTACCATTATCTCCAACCAATCCTTCTAAATTTACTGGCAAACCTGCTGTTAAACCAAATAATGGTTTGTTTTTTGGAATCACACTATTTTGATATTCTTTAGATTGCTGTCTAAATACCCCTTCTGAAATTATCGAAGCAATATTAACTTTTAATCCGTTTTGATTTTCTAAAATTTCTGCAGCCGCTACTAATGTTGAAACTTCCGATCCATTGGCTATTAAAACTACATCAGGACTCTCAACTTCTTTTACTAAATAACCACCTCTTTGAGCCGCCAACGCCTCCTTAAATCTTGATTTACTTTGTGCAGGAACATCTTTTATACCTTGTCTAGACAAAATTAAACCAGAAGGTGAGTTCGTGTTTTCTAATGCCATTTTCCATGCCACGCTTGTTTCTACGGAGTCTGATGGTCGCATTGCCAAGAAACTATTTTTACCACTGTGGTTTTTTAGTTTTTCTAATAATCTTATTTGTGCTTCTTGTTCTATTGGCTGATGTGTTGGACCATCTTCTCCCACTCTAAAAGCATCGTGTGTCCAAACATATTTCACCGGTAATTCTTGAATTCCACTTAATCGAATGGCAGGTTTCATATAATCTGAAAATACAAAAAATGTTGCCACTACAGGTATAATTCCTCCATGCAACGCAATTCCGTTAGCAATACACGCCATTGTTAATTCTGCAACCCCTGCTTGTAAAAACGATCCGCTAAAATCGCCTTTTTGTAGTGCCGATGATTTCTTTAAAAATCCATCAGTTTTATCACTGTTTGATAAATCGGCAGAAGACACAATCATGTTCTCCACATTTTCAGCTAAATAAGCCAATACATTTGAAGATGCTACACGTGTTGCTAAACCTGCTTTATGTTCGATAGATTCAAAATCTAAATCTGGAAGTTTTCCTGACAAGAAGAAGTCTAATTTATCAGCTAATTCTTCATTATCTTTCCTCCAAGCACTAATATCTGCTTTCCTTTTTGATGCTTTAGCCGTTTTATCTGCAATTAATTTTTTATAAAATTCATTAACTTCTTCAAAAACATCAAAAGGTTTTTCTGGATCTGCACCTAAATTTAATAAGGTTTTTTCATAATCAGCTCCGGTGTGTCCAATTGGCTGACCGTGTAATTCACAATAGCCTTCAAACGGGCTGCCATCTGCTGCTACGGCACCTTTCCCCATTATTGTTTTACCAATAATTAAAGTAGGCTTTTCTGTTTCGTTATTGGCGTCCGTTAATGCCTTTCTAATTTCATCATGATCATGACCATCAATAGTCAAAACATTCCATCCCCATGCTCTGTATTTCATTTCAGTATCCTCACTCGTCACCTCATCAGTAGATGTTGATAATTGGATATCGTTCGAATCAAAAAACATAATAAAATTATTCAAACCTAAATGACCTGCAATTCTACCAGCACCTTGAGAAATTTCTTCTTGAATTCCTCCGTCGGAAATAAAACCATAAATTTTATGATTCATCCAATCACCAAATCTTGCTTGTAAAAATTTGGCAGCTATTGCAGCACCAACACCCATAGTGTGGCCTTGCCCTAATGGGCCAGATGTATTTTCTATACCTCGCATAACATCAACTTCTGGATGTCCAGGAGTAATAGAACCCCATTGTCTGAAATTTGCTATATCATCTTTAGCATAATTTCCTAAAAGATAATATTGCGAATACATTAGTGTAGATAAATGACCTGCATCCATAAAAAAACGGTCTCTAAATGGCCATGCCATATCTGAAGGATCATAATTAAAAAATTCTGAATACAAAATATGCATAAAATCCGCTCCACCCATAGGGCCTCCCGGGTGTCCTGAATTCGCCTTTTCTACCATGGCTACAGCTAATGCTCTTATATTATCTGCTGATTGCTGATCAATTTTTTTATTCATTTTTTTATTTATGATTAGGGTTTTAAAAATCTAATTTATGTGGTTTTTAAAATAAATATTCATAAAAACATCCATTAAAAATTAAGTTGAAACAATTTAACAACATTAACAATAGCTACATATTTTGCAAATATATAATCTTTAACTTGTTAGGACTTGTTAAAACCCAAATTAATTTAATAACAACTGTTAACAATTAATAGAATAAAAAAAGCCTCTTGTTACCAAGAAGCTTTTCCTTTACAGTGCGGGCGGGGAGACTCGAACTCCCACACCTCGCGGCACTAGATCCTAAGTCTAGCGTGTCTACCAATTCCACCACGCCCGCTAAAGGACTGCAAATATAAACAACATTTTTAAATTGCAAACTTCTATCTATTAAAAACATTCTTTTTTATACTTTTGAAAATATCACTTTAATATTCTCAAATGAATCAAATACAAACTTATATTCAAACGCATAAAGAAAGATTTTTAAACGAACTTATTGAACTGCTTAAAATTCCGTCAATAAGTGCTGATTCTGCATATAAAAAAGATGTTTTAAAAACTGCCGATGCTATTAAAATTAGTTTAGAAAATGTAGGATGTAATCATGTTGAAATATGTGAAACAGATGGTTACCCAATAGTTTATGGCGAAATTATAAAAGATAAAAGTCTGCCAACCGTATTGGTTTACGGGCATTATGATGTGCAACCACCAGATCCCTTAGATTTGTGGCATTCACCACCTTTTGAACCTGTTATTAAAAAAACAGACGCACATCCTGAAGGTGCTATATATGCTCGAGGTGCATGCGATGACAAAGGCCAAATGTATATGCATGTTAAAGCTGTGGAGTTTATGACAGCTACAAATCAATTACCATGTAACGTAAAGTTCATGATTGAGGGTGAAGAAGAGATAGGTAGCTCAAATCTGGCAACTTTTGTAAAACAAAATCATGAAAAGTTAAAAAACGATGTCATCCTTATATCCGATACAGGAATGATTGCCAACGATGTTCCTTCAATAACTACAGGCCTGAGAGGATTAAGCTATGTTGAAGTAGAAGTTACAGGACCTAATCGCGATTTACATTCCGGTTTATATGGCGGTGCTGTAGCTAATCCCATAAACGTTTTAACCAAAATGATTGCTTCCCTTCACGACGAGAATAATCATATTACTATTCCAGGATTTTATGATAACGTCGAAGAATTATCAAAAGAAGAACGCGCAGAAATGGCAAAAGCACCTTTCAGTTTAGAAAACTACAAAAAAGCTTTGGATATAAAGGATATTTATGGTGAAGATGGTTATACAACCAACGAAAGAAATTCTATTAGACCAACTTTAGATGTTAATGGAATTTGGGGAGGTTATATTGGCGAAGGCGCAAAAACTGTAATTGCTAGTAAAGCCTACGCCAAAATATCTATGCGATTAGTTCCAAATCAAGATTGGGAAAACATTACAAAACTATTTGCAAAACATTTTGAAAATATTGCGCCAAAGAGTGTCACAGTAAAAGTGAAACCACATCACGGAGGGCAAGGTTATGTAACTCCAATTAATAGTATTGGTTACAAAGCTGCAAGCAAAGCCTATCAAGATGCGTTTGGAAAAAAACCAATACCACAACGCAGTGGTGGTAGCATTCCAATAGTATCACTATTTGAAAAAGAATTAAAAAGCAAAACTATTTTAATGGGTTTTGGTTTAGATAGCGACGCCATTCATTCACCAAACGAGCATTTCGGAGTTTGGAATTATTTAAAAGGTATAGAAACCATACCGTTGTTTTATAAATATTTTACAGAGCTTTCTAAATAATTTGGGTGTTACCACAAGGGTCGCGCTATACACTACTAGTTTTGGCTCGATGCTTCCGCTCGCCAAAAGCTAACCGTTACTATCGCTAACACTAATAAGAGTTGTTTGTATTATTCGAATTTATACAAAACCATCTTGTTACATATTACCATTTAAACTAATTAAAGCTTCTTGTATTTAACGTTTCTCACAATTCTATTTTATTCATTTTTGTAACATTTAAGCATCTTTAACGTTCTAATAGTCAATCAATCAAAATAAATCACATTATGTTAAAGCAATTCTTTATTATTTGTTCAGGTGCCGACACCGCTATTTTAGAAAAATGTTCCTTAGGAGAACAAAATAAATATGCTGGCATAGGTGCCACCGTTTTTTTTACAGCCATTATGGCTTTTTTAGCCGGTAGCTATGCGCTTTACACAGTTTTTGACAACCTATTTTCTGCTATTTTCTTCGGATTAATTTGGGGATTACTTATTTTTAATTTAGATCGTTATATAGTTTCTACAATAAAAAAAACTGGAAATGTAATAGATGAACTTTTACAAGCATCTCCCAGAATTTTATTAGCTGTTATAATAGCTATAGTTATATCAAAACCTTTAGAATTGAAAATTTTTGAAAAAGAAATCAATCAAGTGCTTTTAAAACAGAAAAACGACTTAACACTTGCCAATAAAAATCAGATTGCAGAACAATTTACACCAACTATTAATAACTTAAAAAATGATATTTCCGCTCTACAACAGCAAATTAATACCAAGGAAGCTGAAGTAAATGCGCTATATGATATTTATATTTCCGAGGCCGAAGGAACTGCAGGCACAAAACTATTAGGAAAAGGACCTGTGTATAGTGAAAAACGAGAAAAACATGATGCCGCATTAGCAGAATTGCAACAATTAAAATTAGAAAACAAAGAAAAAATCGCTAGCATTGAATCTCAAATTGGAGAATTAA
>NZ_JABDMV010000122.1 GCF_013001275.1 Flaviramulus sp. | reverse complement strand
GTAATTTTGCATATTATAAATGTGGCGATAAGGATAATGCGCTGGATTTAGTACAGGAAGCTTTTACTAAAATTTGGGAAAATTGTTCAAAAATCGATTTCACAAAGGCAAAAACATACTTATTCACTACAGTAAATAATTTGTTTTTAAATAAAGTAAAACACAAGAAGGTAGTTTTGGAATATGCGAAAGCAGCACCTTATATAGATAGGACAAATGAGAGTCCTGAGTATTTACTTGAAGAAGAAGAATTTAAAAAGAAACTGCAACAAACTTTATCCTTACTATCTGAAGCGCAACGCGAAGTTTTTTTATTAAATAGAATAGACGGTAAAAAGTATAGAGAGATTGCAGAAATGCTAGGTATATCGCAAAAAGCAGTTGAGAAAAGAATGTCTTCAGCCTTAAAAGTTTTGAGGGAACATATAGAAAATATATAAATAGGGTAGGGTAAATTTAAATGTAAGTGTCTTATTTACAGAAAGGACAAAAAAGATGAATAAAGAAAACGACATATTAAAATGGTTTGAAGGCGAAATTTCTTCGGAAGTGATTAAAAAACGCTATCCAAATGAAGATTTTTCAGCACTTGAAAAACTAGGTTTTTATTCTAAACAATTAGAAGCCACTAAAGTAGATGCGCAAAAAGCACTAGCAGATTTTATGGCTAGAAAGTTAACTAAAAATGAACCTAAAGTAATTCCTTTAAACTTTAAATCGTTTTTAAAGATTGCGGCTATTTTTGTTATTATGCTAACATCGTCTTATTTCTTGTTCTTTAACAACACCAAATCTTTCGAAACTCAAATTGCACAAACCCAAACTTTTAATTTACCCGATAATTCTGAAGTTATATTAAATGCGCAATCCAAACTTTCTTTTAATAAAAAAGAGTGGAAGGAAAGTAGAACTTTAGAGCTTGATGGAGAAGCATTTTTTAAAGTAACTAAAGGTGAAAAGTTCACTGTATATACTGATGCAGGAAGTATTCAAGTTTTAGGAACACAATTTAATGTAAAAGAACGCGATAATTATTTTGAAGTACAGTGTTATGAGGGATCTGTTAGTGTAACCAGCATCATAGAAAAAGTTATTTTAAAACCAGGAAAATCTTTTAGAGTTGTTAATGGTAATGTTGTCATTACTAACGATATTAATGGAGAAACACCTTCATGGTTAGCAAAAGAATCTAGTTTTGATAATGTGCCACTCTGGCAAGTAATTAACGAACTGCAAATTCAATACAATATAATAGTAGATGCTTCGCAGGTCGATATATCGAAAACATTTTCTGGAAGCTTTACACATACTGATAAAAACATTGCTTTGCAATCTGTAACAATTCCACTTAAACTAAGTTATAAAATAAATGGTAATAAAGTAGAGTTCTATAACTATGCTAAGAACTAAAAGTATTTTCATTTTATTTTTTATTTATTGTAGTTTTTCTTTTGGTTTTCAAACTGAAGAAAAACTACCGCTTTTAGATGTATTGGGGAAACTAGAAGCTAAATTTAATGTTAAGTTTTCCTATTCAAAAAATGATGTTCAGAATATTGTTGTTGAAAACCCTAATGATTCTGATTCGCTAAATCAAATAATTGAAAAGCTAAACGCCAACACGATTTTGAATTTTAAATTACTCAACGATCGTTACATCACGGTGTCTACAATTAATAAAACTATTACTATTTGCGGTGTATTAGTATCAGGTAATAATAGTCAGCCGCTTCTAGGCGCTTCTGTTTTAATAGCAAATAAATCAAAAGGGCTTATTACGGATTTTGATGGAAAATTTCAATTAACAGAAGTTGGTTTAAATGAAACTATTATCATTTCGTATTTAGGTTTTGAAACTCTCAGTTTTAAAGCTAAAGATGTAATGTTTACAAATAAAACGTGCAAAACAATTGTTATGCAGGAAAAAAGCGAAGCGTTAAATCAAATATTAATATCTAAATTCTTAACCACAGGTTTGCAAAAACGTCTCGATGGTAGTACAGTTTTAAATACTGAAAAATTTGGGATTTTACCAGGATTAATAGAACCAGACATACTACAATCTATTCAAGCGTTACCAGGTGTTGAAAGTGTAAATGAGAGCATTGCTAATATTAATGTTCGAGGCGGTACAAACGACCAAAATTTAATGCTTTGGGACAATATTAAAATGTATCATTCAGGTCATTTTTTTGGTTTAATCTCAGCTTATAACCCATATCTTACTAACAAAGTTGTGGTAGTTAAAAATGGTACATCAAGTGAATTTAGTGATGGTGTTTCAAGCACCATTAATATGGTTACTAAAGATGAAGTAGGAACGGATTTTTCCGGTAGTATTGGTGCTAATTTATTGCATGCTGATGCTTTATTGGAAATACCAATTAGTGAGAAATTGGCATTCCACGTATCTGGAAGGCGATCTTTTACTGATATTTTAAATTCTCCGACCTACGATAATTATTTTGAGCGTAGTTTTCAAGATAGCGAACTCACTACCAACAGCGATAATATTAGTGAGAGCGACAGATCATCCGAGTTTTTCTTTTATGATTATACAGCTAAATTACTATTTGATTTAAATGAAAACCATAAGTTTAGAGCAAATGTGATTGGTATATATAATAATTTGGATTATGATGAGAGCTTCACAAATAGTAATAATGAAACGGACTCCAAAACCAGTAATTTAAAACAAGAAAACCTAGGAGCTGGTGCAAGTTGGAATGCTGTCTGGGGTGATAGTTTTATTACAAATGTAAGTGCCTTTTATTCACAATATAATGTCGACGCTACTGATTATAGAATTGAATCAGATCAAAGATTAACGCAAGCAAATGAGGTTGTTGAAACTGGATTTAAACTCAAAGCTAATTATAAAATTAGTAATTTTTTAAATTTATTAAATGGATATCAGTTTAATGAAATTGGTATTTTAAATGAAACTACAGTTAGTTCACCATCCTATGATAGAACTAAAAAAGATGTATTATTAAATCATGCACTTTTCAGTGAATTAGAATATAAAAAGAATGGGACTTATTTTAGATTAGGAGTTCGGGGTAATTATTTTCAAAAGTTTAATAAACTCATTATTGAGCCTCGCTTAAATTATAGGCAAAAATTATCTAATCAATTTGCTTTAAAACTGCAAGGTGAATTTAAAAACCAGTCCGCAAATCAAAAAATAGATTTTCAAGATGATTTCTTAGGCGTTGAAAATAGACGATGGATCTTGGCAAACAATAAAGATATTCCAATTTCAGAAAGTATACAAGGCACATTTGGCGTTGAATTTAATCATAACAATTTATTAGTCGATATTGAGGGGTATTACAAAACTGTAGATGGTATTACGGCATCTAATCAAGGGTTTTATAACAACTTCCAGTATATTAATGCAACAGGAAAGTATAATGTAAAAGGGGTGGAGTTTCTAATAAACAAAACAACAAATAAGTTTAGTACATGGGCGAGTTATACTTATAGTATAAATGATTATGAGTTTAAAACATTTGATCCATCCGTTTTCCCGAATAATGTCGATATAAGGCACTCACTTTCTTTGGCATTTAATTATAACATTGTTGATAATTTTAAAATATCTGTTGGAGGTATTTGGCGATCTGGCCAGCCATATACAAAGCCAGTTCAAGGTAATGAAACGGTGCAGAGCGGAAATACAATTTCAGTGAATTACGATACTCCAAATAATGAAAACATAAATGATTTTATGCGTTTGGATGCATCCCTAAATTATAAATTTAATATGTCGAATGGTGTAAATATCTCGTTACGTGGAGGGATTTTAAATATTTTGAATAGGGAAAACACAATAAATAGATATTATCAAGTGGATTCTAACGATTCAGAAGCAACTATTCAGGTTGATAATAAGTCTCTGGGATTAACTCCAAATTTTAGTATGAGAATTAATTTTTAAAATATAAATCCGATTAAATGCAAAAAATTACGATAAAAAGTTGTTTTATGTGATTTTTTTCTTATGTTTGTCAAACCAAATCTATTATTAATGAAAAAGATAGTACTACTTACGTTACTAAGTTTAGTAACAAAAATTTCAAAAGCACAAGATATTGACGCACTTCTCGCTGCAGGAGTTGATAATGCAGAAAGATTTGCTCAAGATTATTTAGAACCGGGAACCAATGGTTTAATGCATAGTATGAATGCTAACTGGTTTAATACGGCAGATGCTAAACCCTTAGGTGGTTTTGAAATTTCTATTATTGCCAACGCAGCACAAGCGGACGATACTCATAAATCTTTTCTAATGGATATCTCAGATTACAATAGTGATCCAGACCAAGATTTCACTATAGAATTTGAAGATTTAGCGAATTCGAAGAATGTCGCTACTGCCCTAGGAGAGAATGAATCAGATGTAAATATTATTATAACATTTGAAGACCCTATTTTAGGAGAACAACAAGAAACTATTACTTTGCCTAGTGGTATAGGAGATTCAAGTGCTAATTTATTGCCTACGGCGTATTTACAAGGTGCTTTAGGGTTAAGTAAAGGGATAGAGTTAAAAGCACGTTTTATACCTAAAATAAATACAGATGATATTGATTTAAGCATGTACGGTGCTGGTTTACAAATTGAATTCACAAAATGGTTACCAGCAGATAAATTATTACCCGTAGCCTTATCTGGTTTAGTAGCATATACACATTTAGATGGTTCATACAGTTTAACGGATTCTGGGATCCAAGGAGAAAATCAACGATTAGAAAATAACACCAATACATGGTTATTTCAATTAATAGCCTCAACAAAATTACCGGTAATTAATTTTTATGGTGGTTTAGGTATTATCAAAGGAACATCGGAATCAGATTTATTAGGAAGCTATGAGCTGCAAAGTGGTCCGTTTTTCTCTGAAACAGTTGTAGATCCATTTTCAGTATCAAGTGAAGTCTCAGCTGTAAGAGGTACTATAGGTACAAAATTAAAAATTGGTTTTTTCAGACTTAATGCAGAATATCATTTATCGGAATTTAATGCCTTTTCAGTTGGTATTAATTTTGGTTTCAGATAATAGCCATATAAAAATAATAATAGTTTAGTTTTAGTTAGTTTATATTTTAATTTTTGTTTAAAAAGCACAAGATTTTATCTTGTGCTTTTTTCATTTAACGCATTAAAATTCGTAATTTCGCACGAGTAATTTAAAATATCTCGTGGTATTAAATCTTGTATTTCGTGCCATAATTTAATAACAAAAGCTAAATACAAATAACATGAAAGTAACAGTAGTAGGTGCGGGAGCAGTTGGCGCAAGTTGCGCAGAGTATATTGCGATTAAAAATTTCGCTTCTGAAGTCGTATTATTAGACATAAAAGAAGGTTATGCCGAAGGTAAAGCAATGGATTTAATGCAATGTGCATCATTAAACGGTTTTGATACCAAGATCACAGGAATTACAAACGATTACAGCAAGACTGCAAATAGTGATATTTGTGTAATTACTTCTGGTATTCCACGTAAACCTGGTATGACTCGTGAAGAATTAATTGGAATTAATGCAGGAATTGTAAAATCGGTTTCATCAAGTTTAATTGAGCACTCACCTAATACAGTACTTATTGTAGTTAGTAATCCTATGGATACAATGACTTATTTAGTGCATAAATCAACGAATTTGCCCAAACATAAAATTATAGGAATGGGCGGTGCCTTAGATTCTGCACGTTTTAAATATAGATTAGCTGAAGCATTGCAAGCACCTATTAGCGATGTAGATGGAATGGTAATTGGAGGTCACAGCGATACTGGAATGGTGCCATTAACATCGCATGCTACTAGAAATAGTATAAAAGTATCAGAGTTTTTAAGTAAAGATAGATTACAACAAGTAGCTGAAGACACGAAAGTTGGAGGAGCGACACTTACAAAATTGTTAGGTACTTCAGCATGGTATGCGCCAGGAGCTGCAGTAAGTGGATTAGTGCAGGCCATAGCTTGCGACCAAAAGAAAATGTTTCCTTGTTCGACATATTTAGAAGGTGAATATGGATTAAATGATATTTGTATAGGTGTACCCGTAATTTTAGGCAGAAATGGTATCGAATCTATTGTAAATATCGAATTAAGTGCTGCTGAAAAAGCACACATGAAAGAGAGTGCAGAAGGAGTAAGAAAAACAAATGGTTTATTAGATGTTTAACATCTAAATTACCTAGAATAGATAATTATATAAAGACTGTAGAAATACAGTCTTTATTTTTTATATTTGGCGCATGTTAAAAAAATGGTACATAAGTACTTTTGTTATTGTTATAATGCTTTTAGGTGTTACAACAAAGCAGCACATAGTTAGCCCAAATCAAGAAATTGTATTACAATTTAAAGATGATAAGGTTTCTGACGAAGCAATTAATAATGCTATACTAATTCTAAAAAATCAATTACAGGATTTAGGAGTTGATAATATTAAAGTAACGCATTCTAATCACGGTAATTTAAAAATATCATATTATAGTAATTCAGATGTTGCCAGTATCAAGGAAATTCTTCAGAAACAAGAAAAAGTAAAGATTGATTTTAACGCACAAAACGAAAAATCAAACGAATTTCCATTTAGCGATAATTCAATAAGTTTCAATCTTGATATCTATGAAATTCAAGAAGATTATACTACAGGTTGGAATTTAAATGGAATTAATGTAGTAGTATTCGATACTAAAAGCGATCGTTTTTTCGACCCAAACACAAACTTCTTTATAAATTTTATAGAAGTCAATCAAAATGATGCTGTTGTAAAACAAGCTTTAAAAGTTAGTACAAATATTGTACTAGCAATTGATGATGTTCTCTATAAAATACCTGAAGTACGAGCTGGCCCTCTTTCTTAAAGGGTATATTTTAAAGATGAATCTTTTTAAAATCTAAAAAAGCATTCTTAAAAAGGCTCTTAATAAAATCGCTTAAATACACATTGTGATTAGCTTTCATCAATTAAAAAAGCTAAAATTTAATTTAATCTTAAAAATTGTCAAATTATACGGTAAATTCTATATTTGCTCGTTTTAAAAAATCTGACACAAAAAACATAAAAAATGCAAAATAAAGGACTAGTAAAGTTATTTGCGCTTTTGTTCGGTTTGGTAAGTATTTATCAACTTTCATTTACATTTAAATCAAATCAAATTGAAAGAACAGCTGAAGAAATAGCTATTAATAAAATACCAGAAACAGAAAACGATTATCGATCAAAACGTAGTCAAGAAGAAGCTGATTATTTACAATCAATAGCAAATGATACAGTTTTTAACATTGGTATAGCAAAATTCACTTATAACGAAGTGAAAGCGAAAGCTATGAATTTAGGTCTTGACCTAAAAGGTGGTATAAACGTAATTCTTCAAGTATCTGTAAAAGATATCTTGAAAGGACTGGCAAATAATACTCCCGATCCTGTTTTTAATAAAGCTTTGGATGATGCTACAGAACTGCAAAAAAACAGTCAGAATACATACTTAGAAGATTTCTTCGTTGCTTTTGATAAAATTAAAGGAGATACCAAATTAGCTTCGCCAGATATTTTTTATACCAAAGAATTAGACGGTGAAATTGACGGAAGTATGTCTGATGATGACGTAAAGAGCATCATTGAAATCAAAATAGACGAATCAATAACTTCTGCTTTTGAAGTTTTACGTAAGCGTATTGATGAGTTTGGTGTAACCTCTCCAAACATTCAACGTTTAGGAACATCGGGTCGTATTTTAGTTGAATTACCAGGTGTAAAGGATGTTGAACGTGCAACTTCATTATTACAAAGTACTGCCCAATTAGAATTTTGGGACGCCTATAAAGGAGAACAGTTTTTTCCATTTTTAACACAAGCTAATGAGGTTTTAAAGGACGTTGTTGATACATCAACAGAAACTGATGAGGTTGAAAGCCAAGACGAAGAAGACGCTACCGATGCTCAAATTGATGATTTATTAGGAGATGCTGAAACTGATTCTACAGCGGTTGCAACTATTAACCCAATTTTTGATTTAATTCGAGGACAAGGTTATCCGGGTGGACCAATTATTGCGAAATTTGAAATTAAAGACAAAGAAATAGTCCTTGATTATTTAAACAGACCAGAAGTTAGAGCGATACTTCCTGCGGAACAACGTTATGCAAAGTTTGTTTTTGGGAAACCTGAAAAAGATAGTGAAATAGTCGATTTATATGCCTTAATAGGAAACAGAGAGAATACACCTCAACTAAGTGGTGCTGTTGTTACTGATGCTCGTAATCAATTTGGACCAACAGGAAAATCAGAAGTATCTATGCAAATGAACGCGAAGGGTGCTAAGATTTGGGAAGAAATGACGGGAAAAGCATACAATCAGCAAAGCCAAATTGCGATTGTTTTAGATGACGTTGTATATTCGGCTCCAGGAGTAACTACGGGGCCAATTGCTGGAGGTAGTTCTTCAATCTCTGGAGATTTTACATTAAATGAGGCGATAGATTTAGCTAATGTTTTGCGTGCGGGTAAATTACCAGCTTCGGCAGATATAATTCAAAGTGAAGTAGTAGGTCCATCTTTAGGTCAAGAGGCTATTGACAGCGGTACAAAATCATTCTTAATTGCACTAGTATTAGTATTAGTATGGATGGTTTTTTATTATGGTAAAGCCGGTGGGTTTGCAGATGCAGCCATGGCATTAAACATTTTATTAATCTTTGGTATTTTATCAGGATTAGGAGCCGTTTTAACATTACCTGGAATTGCAGGTATTGTATTAACAATCGGTATGTCGGTAGATGCCAACGTGCTTATTTTTGAGCGTATTCGTGAAGAGCTTGCTAAAGGTAAAGGACAAAAAGAATCTATTCAAGACGGATTTAGTAATGCGTTATCATCTATTTTAGATGCGAATATTACAACCGGTTTAACAGCCTTAATTTTATTCATTTTTGGAACAGGTCCAATTAAAGGGTTTGCAACTACGTTATTAATAGGTATTGGTACATCTTTATTTACAGCAATTTTTATAACAAGACTATTAGTTGATTGGTATGCAAATAGAGGTGGGAAATTAGATTTCTCAACAGGAATAACAAAAAACCTATTCAGAAATATTAATATTGAATTCTTAAAGAAACGAAAAATAGCTTACATAATTTCTGGTGCATTTATTTTAGTAAGTTTTGGATCGCTATATACGAATAGCTTAGATCAAGGTGTCGATTTTGTTGGAGGTAGAACTTATCAAGTACGTTTTGCACAAGATATAAGTGCATCCGAAATTACAGGAGTCTTATCACAACCAGAGGTTTTTGGAAGTGCAGATGCTAAAACATTTGGAGATGCAAATCAATTAAAAATCACGACCAAATATAAAGTTAACGATACAGGTGCCGAGGTAGATGAAGAAATTAGAAAAACTCTTTATACAGCTTTACAATCATATTTAGATGGCTTAACTTATGAAGACTTTATAAGCGACTCTGATACTAAAACCGTTGGTTTAATGAAGTATTATAAAGTTAGTCCAACAATTGCCGATGATATTAAACAAGCGTCGTTTTGGGCTATTTTAGGGTCTTTAATTGTTGTATTCCTTTATATTTTAATTCGTTTTAAGAGATGGCAATTTTCATTGGGCGCTGTTGCGGCAGTATTCCATGATGTATTAATTGTGTTGGGTGTATTCTCGTTAACATACAAGTTTATGCCATTCTCTATGGAAATAGACCAAGCATTTATTGCGGCCATACTAACGGTAATTGGTTATTCGTTAAATGATACCGTGGTAGTATTTGATAGAATTCGTGAATTCTTTAACGAGCACAGAAGCTGGGACTTTAACAAAGTTGTAAACGTATCATTAAGCAGCACATTAAGTAGAACACTAAATACCTCATTAACAACGTTAGTGGTATTATTAGCCATCTTTATTTTTGGTGGCGATTCTATTAGAGGCTTTATGTTTGCATTAATAGTAGGTGTTATAGTTGGTACATATTCATCGTTATTTATTGCAACCCCAATAATGTACGATTCAGTAAATAGATTAGAAGGAAAGAAGAAGAAAGACTAACTCAAATTTTTTTCTTAATAAGAAGCCTATCATATTTTTGATAGGCTTTTTTTATGGCGTTACCTC
>NZ_JABDMV010000049.1 GCF_013001275.1 Flaviramulus sp. | reverse complement strand
TACAACACCGTATAAAATTAATTGCTAGTGCAAGCCTACTTACGAAAATCCTCGCGGATTTTCTATTCGGTTTGTATTTGCTAAATTAGGTGCTTAAAACACGCAACTAATCTTATACAAACACGTTGTGACAAATTTAATCTATGAATCATCAAATATTTACCTTACTTATATTTCTGTTTTTTACAAATTTGAATTTATATAGTCAGGAGAACAAAAAGCCACACTACTTATATGATGAGACTTGGAATAGATTAACTCTAAAAGAATATATAAATAAGCAAGATTTACGATTTAATCTTCCAGTTGAAGTTGAAAATGATACGGCAGTAATTGCAAGATTGGTGCCGAGAAAATCATATGGAATTCTTAAACCTTCGGTGAAAAAAGATTTTCTGAAAATGCTCTCAGAAATATCCAAACGTGATATAGATAGCTTTAAAACCATTGTTATAAATTTTCATTTTGAAAAAAATAATTCCATAGAATATTATACTTCAAATAATCAATACAATAAAAAGATGGATCGTTCCAAATGGATTGAGCAATTCTACTTTACCGAGTCTGGCTATCAATTTGAATCCAAACACTCAGATGTATTTCAAGATAAATTTAAGGTAATTGAAAAATTATTCTTTAAGGATTATTTTCAAGGTGATAATTATGTAATAATAAAACCTGATGGTAAATTTTTTAGGTATTATGGAGAATATCAGCTATCTAAAGTTTATCAACATGCAACTTCAAAGATGGATGAAATTATAACATCTCATCAAAACCTAGAGTATTCTCATAAAAAAAGTGACACCATATATTCTAGCAATCTTGTTGCAATTAATAATAAATCTAAACGTAGATACTTTGAACTTGTTCCCTTTCATTTTAATAATAATGGTCAAAATTACAATGGTAATAAAGGTGATTTTTTTAATATTAAAGTAAAACGATTTAATACTTTAAATATGAGTTGTTCCTTTTGGGCTGAGCACGGCGACAAAAAAAACGTTTTGCGAGTACTTATAAGGCTTGCAGGTGATTCTGATCGGAAACTTACAGAAAGTACTATAAGTGCTTATTCTTCTAAGGTTGGACAACTTGTTCCAATAAAAACAAATTTTCCGGATACGGGACCATACGCAGCATTTTGCCTTGTGAAAAAACTTGATATTGATAAACCTGAAGAGATGGTGAATATCCTTAAAAATGATGTGGTTACGGTACAAATTGATGATCAACTTTTTGAATTCGTAGCACCAGATTTTGATTAAAAATGTCACAACAACGTGTATAATCCAGCCGGCGGAGTTGGTTAAGAGGAAGATCTGCATAGTTTTCGTATATTCATTTCTCGGAAAAATCGCGTCGCACAGCCTCGCTTCTTTTTCCACTCGGATTTTTCGCCACTGCTACTTCGCCAAGGCTTCGTAGCACGTGGTCTCAGCTTAAGCGCAAGGCGCTTCGGCTGAAAATCCGGCCGAAATCATACACGAACACGTTGTAAAACATTAGAGCATAATGCAATCATCAAACTTGAAAAAGTCAAAACAACTATGAGTGAAACTGAAATTAAAAAAGTAATAAAAAAGTTAGAGGAAGAGTATCCTATAAATCTAAACGGTGCTGGAGCATTATACACTACTGTTAGAAGAATGAAGGCGGAGAAAGAATTGGGTTTACCTCTTATATGGAGAAAAGGCTCTGCAATATCTGTAAAAACAGGAAAACGTGGAAATGAAATGAATGAACTTGAATGGAACAAGTTTTATTACGATTTATGTGAAAATCTAAAAAGAGATTACCCACCATTGTACGATAGTCTTTTCTCTTCAAATTAATAACATTTTACAACAACGTGTATAGTTCATTGCTTCTGAAATTCCCTTCGGAATTTCCTTGCTGCTGAACAATGGGTTACTTTCTTTTTGCTAACTTAGTACTCAACGCAACGAAACCATACACGAACACGTTGTACTTCATTATTTGACCAATCAATAACCAATGATAAAGTTATTTAGAAAAATTCGTCAAAATTTACTTTCTGAAGGTAAAACTGGTAAGTATTTGAAATATGCAATTGGAGAAATAATACTAGTTGTCATTGGTATTTTGATTGCTCTTCAGTTAAATAACCTGAATGAAGCTAAAAAAGATCGAGATTACGAACTAAAGATGTTAAAGGAGTTAAAACTGGCGTTAGAAAACGACATTGATTATTTCAAAAACAACTTAATCAGACTGAATATATTAGATTCAGCAGTAACTGATTTCATTTCGTTGGCATACAACGGTTATAAAATGAAAGATTCAATTCTTTTAAAATCATTTAATGAAGAAAGATGGGGGCACTTAAGAACAGGTGTTGATTACAGAATCAATTTTGGTCCTTATGAAGCAATCAAATCCTCTGGAATGGATAAAATATCAAACGATTCTATAAGAAATGTACTTATTTACTTTTATGATTTCGAGCTGCCCCGTTTTGTAGAACATAATCTGTGGTATAATAGGTATTTTGATCAATATCTTGAAAGACAAAATGCTTTTCTGAATGAAGCTATAATCCGAGAAAACAATGGTGAATTAACCATAGAAAAGGATATTCCTTGGGATTTATATAAACGTCCAGAATGGATAGAATTGTTGAATGATATTGGCAAAAGTACTGGCTGGTTAAGTGGAAGACTGGAGTGGTTCATTCCTAAAATGGAAAATATCGTTGATAAACTAAACACTGAGATAAAAGAATAACGAAAGTACAACAACGCCTATAGCCCATTGCTTCCCAAGGGTAGTCTTTATTTCCTATCTTAGGTTCTTATAAATCATTCCTGGTTTAGTCTGGGCTTTTAAAGCAACGGGCCATAGCCAGGGCCGATGAAGCACATTCGCCAAAGGCGAACTTTAATTACTACGTGCTTCGCACTCTCGTCCTTAAAGTAAATGTGCTTCATCTCAGGGTTAAACCAAATTACAGCCTTCATGAACTCCAGAAATCATCG
>NZ_JABDMV010000092.1 GCF_013001275.1 Flaviramulus sp. | reverse complement strand
TTGTGATGACAAGGATAATGACTGTGACGGTGAGGTAGATGAAGATATCGTGTTTATAACGTACTTTACCGATGCAGATGGCGATGGTTATGGTGATGCTGATGATATAGGATTAGACTACTGTTCTGATCCAAATGACGGAAGCGTAACTAATAATTCCGATTGTAATGATAATGACTCAACTATCAACCCTGATACCGTTTGGTATGCTGGTGTAGATGGTGATGGTGACGACTCTTTCGGAAGTACTACATCAGAAACTCAGTGTGCATCACCTGGTGATGGATACTCTACAACCCAGCCTGATACGCCGGATTGTAATGATGCAGATGCCACAGTTTATCCAGGAGCACCAGAGGTGATTGATGGCGTAGATAATGATTGTGATGGTCTTATAGATGAAGGATTTGTTAATGCGCCTCTTTGGACCGGAAATATAAGTACAGACTGGACAGATAGCGGTAACTGGCAAGATAATAATGCGCCAGGTTTGTCGCCTAGTGAGGATATAATTATCCCAGGTGGATTGACTAATTATCCAGATTTAATAACAGGTCAGAATCTAAGCATTGGTGAGGGTATAAGTTTAACCATTGAAAGCGGTGCTTCTTTAAATATTAGCCCAGCAGTGGTAATTACTAATAACGGAACGGTTATTATTGATGGAAGTTTGACCTTTCAATCGGATGCTACCGGTTCAGCCTATATAGGTGCAGGATCAGGTATATTTACGGGCGACGTAACAGTTGAACGTTATATTCCGGCACGAAGGGTATACCGCCAATTGAGTACACCGGTAACCACAAGTACGTTTATTGCCAATAACTGGCAACAAGCAACCCATATTACAGGGTCTACTTCTGGTGCCAACGGCTTTGATGCAACGGCTACTGGAAACCCATCGATGTACACTTTTGATAATGATGCGTATAATTACTTCCCAATGGGTAATACCGATGCCACCAATTTAATCACCGGGCAAGGGTATCATATGTTGGTAAGAGGTGATCGAACAACCGATTTAACAAATAATAATGCGACACCATCAGAAACAACCTTAAGTGCCACTGGTACTTTAGTTGCCGAAAACGATGGTTCAAGTATGGTTACAGTCGATGTTCCTTTCCAACGCTTTATATTTGTTGGTAATCCATTCCAGGCACCGGTAAATATGAATACCGTTTTAACAACTGATGCTACTAACATTAGCCCGATGTTTTATTGGGTTTGGGATCCAAATTTAGGATCTAGAGGCGCATACGCAACAGTAGTAGCAGCTACAGGTACGGCTACAGCTGGTGATGCCAACGAATTTTTACAAGCGGGTCAAGCTGGTTGGGTTTATACAGCAGCGCTGGGTGAATCATCAGTAAGCTTTACACAAGCCAGTAAAAACACGTCTGTATCAGAAACAGCAGTATTTAAAACAACTGCTAAAAAAGTGAGTACCGGGCAGCTCCAATTAGCTTTATATGAAAGCAGCGCTTTAGCTGCCAATGAATCGGAAGCAGATGGACTATTAGTGCTTTTTGATGATAATGGAAATAATGAGGTTGATGGGTCTGACGCACCTAAATTCACAAACCTGGATGAAACTTTTGCAACCTCCAATAACGGTACATTACTAGGTATTGAGAGCAGAGCAACACCTATAGAAACGGATGAAATACCATTGGTAATTACTGCGTATCGCAATATTAATTATACTATAGTTGCGGAAGGCACGGAAATGCAGGGTGAAATCCCTTATTTATATGATTCGTACACTGAAGAATATATTGAAATACCACAAAATGGCAGTGTAAATTATGCCTATAGTATTGATGCCAATATTCCAGAATCAGTGGATGCAGATCGATTTACTATAGTTTTTGCGTTACCGCAGTCATTAACAGATATAAATCTGGAAATGGAGAACATTATGTTGTATCCTAATCCTTCTAACTCAGGAAAGTTTTATTTAAATATTCCCCCAAACATGGATGATTTGGAAGTAACTATTTACGACGTATTAGGTGCTAAGTTGTTTTATAAAACCGGCTTCAAGGCTGGCGAGCGTGCAACAATTAAAACTAATTTTACTAGAGATCAAGGTTTATACTTTGTAAACTTAACCTCTAAAGGTGCAACAACCATTAAAAAATTAGTTGTCGAATAGTAATTATTAATTAAAATTTAAAATTTAAATCCCAGACTTATAGTCTGGGATTTTTTAAATCTTAATTATGTAAATCTGTTTGTTTTATTCATCTTTTAATCCCATTCATATTGGGCATTTAGTTATTGCCAACCACTTGGCAGAACATAGCGATTTAAACGAAATTTGCTTTGATGTAACACCGTATAATCCGTTTAAAACGAAAAACAGTTTACTTGATAATTACCAACGTTTAGAAATGGTGTATCGCGCTACTAAAGATTATACTAAGCTAAAACCAAGCGATATAGAGTTTATTTTACCACAGCCAAATTATACGGTTAATACACTCGCCTATTTACAAGAAAAATATCCAGATTACGCGTTTTTTTTAATTATGTTTGAAGAGACCCTAAAGATTTTTCTTAAATAGAAAAATTATAAGGTTTTTGGAAAATAATCACATTTACTTATACCCAAGAATTTGTAAAAACTACATTGAAACGCAATTTATGGGCATAAAAAAATCATTATATTAACATACCTAATATGGAATTATCGTCCACATCTATTCGTAAATCAATCAAATCCGGTAAAAATGTAAAACCCATGTTGCCAGAATTTGTTTGGGAATATTTAGACGAGATGAATTTCTATAAATAAAAAAAGACACTATGTCAATTTTTACATCGTCTCGAGAAAAACGCTTATGGCTTTGCGTTCTTTTGGTTATTGTTGCCATTTATTTAACGCTTTTTCTTGGACAACCATTAGCAGAACTTTTTGAAAGTCAAGATTTTCGCGCTGCAATCTTTTTGCTTGTGATGCTTCTAATAGGAGCTACCATTTTAATTCATGCCATTAAAACCAAACCCAGTAAAACAGAAATAACTTTTATATTAGGAATCATAGCGGTGTACGTTATGTTTACACTTCGGTTAGGAATGCCAGAACGTAGCCACCTTATGGAGTATAGTATTTTGGCTATTTTTATACACCAGGCCATTAACGAGCGGTTGCGAAATGGAAAACAAATTCCTTTACCTGCTTTAATTTCATTTATTCTAACTTTTATAATTGGAGTGATAGATGAGTACATTCAATTCTTTTTACCCAATCGTGTATTCGACCCTGAAGATATTGTTTTTAACGGAATGGCTGCAGTTGTCGCTTTAGGTTCTTATGCCGTAATTTTATGGATTCGTAAATATAAAAATAAACCCAAATTGAATAGATAATAATTTTAATTGTACTAAAAATACTATCTATTAAATAATAATTTTTGCTTTCACCTTGTTTCCTTACATTTTAACGTTGAAATTTTAATTACTCATTTAATTTAATTTCCTTGATAATAACTTAATAGCTACTACATGGACAACCTTTTCAATGACTCTCAAAATTCAAATGGCACACCACAAAATTTTAATGAACTACTAAATTTTCCAATTATGGCAAACAAACAATGTATGTTTGTTGTAGATTGGAAAAAGTCTAAAGTTATTTTTACTCAAGGCATCCTAAATATGTTAGGGTATTCGGAAATTGAGTTTAATCAAGATACGATTTTAAATAATATTCATCCGGAAGATACCTTGTTAGTAAATCGCATTATTAACACTAGTGTGGAACTTTCTATTAAGGCCAATATTAAAAAAGGGGATGCTTTTTTAACCAAAAGTTTTAGGTTACAAAAAAGCGATGGTACTTATTTAAAAGTACTGAGTCAATCATCGCCATTTCAATCCGATGAAAATGGTGATTTAATAAGTTTTTTTACCATTCTTACTGATATTTCGTTTATGGAAACAAGAAAATTGGTTGAATGGGAAGTCTACTCGGAGGAATTGAATATCCCACGCTTTAAGAAAAAAATTTATTACGATTTTTTAAATTTATTTTCAAAACGTGAATTAGAAATAATTCGATTTATAAAACAAGATTTTACTTCGAAAGAAATTGCTTTAAAAATTTTTATAAGTCCACACACTGTAGTTTCTCACCGAAAAAACATATTCAACAAATCAAATTGCCATTCCATAAAGGAGTTGATTGCTTTTGTAGATAATAACGGCATTGTTTAATTAAATATTTAAAAGGTAATTTTAAAAAATACCACGCGTGTGGTATTTTTTTGTGTTTATAATGCACTTACCTTTCTAAAGCTATTAATCAACTCAATATTCATTTCCCTTATTTAAAAAATTAATACAATTTACCAGACCCTCAATTAATCTACCTGAAATTGTACCCTTTACTTGTTTATACCTTAGTGTAGTATAAGTACTTTACTGCTTGGTTGTGGTTAAAAAAATAATTTTAATTAATACCAACTAACATGAAAGCAAAACTTTACACAAAACCCCTTTTCTCGTTATTATTTTTATTTTTCTTTACGCTATTTAGTTATGCGCAAACCACATTTACGGTTACAAATAATGGAGATTCTGGACTTGGTACTTTGCGTGAAGCAATTACACAGGCCAATTCAACCCCTGGAAATGATATAATTGAATTTTCTACACCTTTGAACATCTCCCTCAGCAGCAACCTACCTCAAATTACAGAGGCACTAATTATTGATGGAACCTCAGTTCCTGGGCATATAGGTACGCCATTGATAAAAGTTGAATCTAATACATTTGGCGCTCATTTTCAAGCCAATAACGCAAATTCAATTACGATTAGTGGAATTGAATTTTCGACTACCGTTACAGGCAACACGGCAATAAGAGTACTCGGTAATGTGAACTCTGCAACAATCATAGATAATTTTATTAAAGATATGCCTTTTGGTATATGGACTGAAGCCACTAATGCCACGGTAACTGGAAATGACTTTTCTAATTCTGGATATGGTGCTGGTAAAGGTGCTTTAAGAGTAAGAGCATCCGGAAATTTGCTTGTTCAGAACAATAAATATGGAGGTGCAGAAACTGGTGTTTTAATTGAAGGGTCAGACCTAACAATACATAATACCTTTAATCCTGCATTAACAAGACAGGTGGTGCTTGAAGACGGTTCAGGTATTCATAACTATAGTCAATTTTGCTTAATAATAGGGCAGAATTACACGAATTATAAAATAGACGGTTTAAATCTTTCCAAAACCGCAGACCGTACAGGTGTTGGAATATATATACTAAAACCAAGTGCAGGTGATGTGCAAATAACAAACTGTAATATAAGTGGGCGCACGACATCATTATCTCTGGATGGTTTAAATAGTGGAAACATTGTGGACTATACCATAACAGATAATAATTTTACCAATAGTGGTGGTAATGGCATTATTCTTAATCCAGCAGTTGACGTACGGCAAAATGCTTTTACTCATGGCCATGTGAATATGCACAGCAATACTTGGGGAGGTCCAATTGCAAATTTTGGCTTGCGAATTAATGTCTCTTCAAATTTGATAATTGGAGATGAAAATACTTCGAATGCCGACATTGTTATTGAAGATAACAGTGGCTTTAATACCTATGGTGCTGTCGGAGGTTTTAGCGCAGGATACAACATGGTATTGTCCAGCAGTACTAACACAGTTATTGACGGTGTTGATTTTTCCAGAACCACATTATCAGGTACTGGCTTATCAGTAAGTGGTTGTCCGGACGCAACCTTGAGGAATCTTCGTTTTAATCAAGGAGCCTTAGGTTTGGAATATTCAAACAGCACTAATGGTGTTATAGAGCATTCAACATTTACGAGTATGACTGGATTCCAAGGAAAAGGTATATTTTTTGGAGGTTCTTCAAGTGCCACAATTTCGAATAGTAATTTTGGATGTATCAATACATTTGCTATTGATAATAACACTTTTAATCCAGTAAATCAAATTATAGCACAGAACAATTTCTGGGAAGTTGCAGCAGCACCCAATACCGGCGGAACGAATGGTGCACAGAAATATGATGGTGATGTCGATGCGGCTAACTTTTTAACTACCCCTGCCACCACAGCACCTAATGGTAGTGACTATTGTCCTGCTTTAAACGTCATTACAGATACCGACGGAGATGGCATTAATGACGATGTAGACAACTGCCCAGATACTGCCAATGCAGACCAAGCAGATAATGATGGTGATGGTTTAGGGGATATTTGTGATGACGATGACGATAATGATGGTATACTTGATGTTGACGATAATTGTCCTTTATTCGCTGGAGAAGTAACACCAGGCGTAACAGAAGACATTACAATCATTAGAGATGGAGATATTGTGTCTTTCAATATTTCTACTCCTCCTACAGGTACAGCTCCATTTACTTATTATTTCGACCTTAATGGGGCTTTTTTAGGACAATTGATAATCGGTAATAATAATACACCTATTCAAAATACAACAGAAGTAACAGGCGTTGATCCTGCTGACTCTAGCACATGGCCTCAAGCAGACCCGAATTATATTTCTTTTTTCTTCAACCCGACAGCACATACTTTTTATGATGTTTTTGTGATTGACGCTAATGGTTGTCAATCAGTGACACAAAAAGTACGACTCAATATTATTCCAGGAGATTCTGACGGTGATGGCGTGCTAGATTCGGATGACAATTGTCCAGACATTGCAAACGCAGATCAAGCTGATAATGATGGAGATGGATTAGGTGATGTTTGTGATGATGATATTGATGGAGATGGAACTCCAAATGAAGATGATACTTGTCCCTATACAATTGAGGAAACTCCCGCTCAAGTTTTAAATTTTGACGGAATAGATGACTATGTTGATATGGGAAATATTAGTGAAGCTAATTTTGGAACTAATGATTTTACTATTGAAGCTTATGTTAAAACAAGCTATGGCGCAGGGCAAGATTTTCCTTCTGCTTTAATTTCTAAAAGATCTGTTTGCAATTGTTCTAACTTTTGGAATGTGCGCCTTAATCCATCTGGAACTTACTTTTTTGAAAGCTCAGAGGCAGGATGCGGCAATTATGCAGCAATAACTTCAAATGGCACCATCAACGACGGTAATTGGCACCATATTGCCGTTGCAAGAGAAGGAAATAAAATTACACTTTACATAGATGGAGTGGCTGATAATTTTGCTTTCTTAGCACACACTAATCTTTCAAATTCTGATGGGGTGCAATTGGGCAGAGATGCATGCAGCGACCAACCATTTGGTACATACTTTGCGGGTGATTTAGATGAGGTGAGAATTTGGAACTATGCAAGAACAGATAATGAAATTGCTTCTAACTTTGAAAATTCTTTAGATGTTAACTGTCCGAGTAACGATCTAATCGCTCATTATAATTTTAATCAGGGGATTGATGGATGCAATAACTTGAATGAAACCATATTAAATGATTCAGCTAATAGTAACAACGGTAATTTAATTGGATTCGCTCTTTCCGGAGATATGTCTAATTGGATATCAAGTGACCTTGATTTAAATGAAGGGCCGTTCGATAGGGATTTGGATGGTATTAATGATTGCGATGATAACTGTCAAGATACAGCCAACGCAGATCAAGCCGATAATGATGTTGATGGCTTAGGTGATATTTGTGATGATGACGATGATAATGATGGGATATTAGATATTAACGATAACTGTAATGTTATTGCTAACCCAAATCAACTAGATTCTGACGGCGATGGTAAAGGTGATGTGTGTGATATTTGCCCTCAAGATGCCGATAATGATATTGATGGAGATGGTGTTTGTGGTGATGTTGATAATTGCCCGACTGTAGCCAATTCTGACCAATCAGATTCAGATTGCGATGGTGTAGGCGATGTTTGCGATGTTTGCGATGGTGGTGATGACTCTGTAGACAACAACAACGATGGTATTCCAGATTGTTCACAACTACTATCGATTGATGATTATAGCGATGATTGGAAATGTGGAAACAAAAACGATAAAGTTACTGTTTGTCACAGACCTCCAGGAAATCCTGACAATTGGAAATCATTGTGTATAAGTATAAATGCAGTAGCAGCGCACATAACAAATCATGAAGGTGATTCTGTAGGCCCATGTGTGGAATGTTCAGGATCTGAAAAGTCTGTTGACGAAGAGGTTGTGGATGAGACAGGATTTAAAATATATCCTAACGCTGCAACTTATGATTATAATGTTGAAATTACAGATGCCGCTTTTGAAAATGCTCGATTAAAAGTTTATGACATGAACATGTTTTTACTAAAAGATGTTCAAATTTTAAATGCCAATCGAACTGATGTCAAGAATTTTAGCACTAATGGAATGGCGCCAGGAATCTATATTGTAGTATTAACCACTGAAAATTCCACATATTCTAAAAGATTAGTTGTTAAATAAAAATTTAAAATTAAAATCCCAGACTAAACGTCTGGGATTTTTTTATATCAAAAAAGAAACCGCCTAAAACAAGATGTTTTAAACGGTTTCTAAATAACTAACCAACCAAAATTTTTATTTAACCCGTGTGTTTTCTCTTGGGTTTGCTACTTTATCTTTTCTGAATTTACGTTTTTTGTCTGTTGTTACAGATTTTCCTTTTGTATTTGTGGTTTTTAAATATTGTATATATCCTTTTCCTTCAAACTCATATACGGTCTCAGAAGCTGGATGAAACAATTCTATCTTACCGTCATTTATAACGCTTAATTCAAAATATTCATTGTCGAAATAATCATAATCTAATGTTAAAGTTTTTAAATACATATCGCCATTAACATCACCTACGCCATATATTCCTTCGTAATCCCAATACAAATTATTATAACTCGTACCGTTATCATCTTGAGAGCTTCTAAAAGTAGAATCGTTACCACCTGGTAAAAACTGTAAATAGTTTTCGTTATCAAATTCATTTAAGGCTCCAAAATCGCTCGTATATGTTTTCTCCCAAGCTTCATATTCTTGTAAGAAATAATGAATATTATCGTAAAACACAAAGTCATAATCAAAATTACCACGTTGGTATCCATCTAAAAAGTAAGACGTATCATTGTTTGGGTTGTACAATTCAATGGTGTTATTATCTATTTTATATACATCAAAGGTTTCAAAACCATCAAGATCGTGGTATACGTCTAAAATCATATTGTAGGCATCATATTCACCTACATCAATTCCAAAGCCACCGCCACTATTTCCTAAACCAACAATATTATTATTGGCGTAAACAATTCCGTTTCTAAACGATATTGTAAAGGCCTTTTGTAAAAATGGCGTTTCACCATAGCCTTGTGTTGCATTAATATCTACATACCATAACTCGTATGAGCCCAGTATTTGGTTTACCGATATTTGAGGAGCAGGATTAGCAGGATTATAATCATCAACAATAACTTCTGTATAACAAGAAGTAAATAGAGTTGCTATTAACGCAAAGCTTGAAAGTAATTTTATAGTCTTCATAATCAAACATTTTTATGGTTCTTGTATATAGAGTTTCAAAACGCGTGCCAAAAAAGAAATAGGTTGTGTTTCAATGTGTTTATGTTGACTAATTTTTTGTGTATTTTTGAAATAGAAAATGACTAAAACCCTATGGATAACCCTTTAAAATATGCAGTTTTTGGTGCCGGAAGTTGGGCAACAGCTATTGTAAAAATGCTTTGTGAAAATTTAGACGAAGTTGGTTGGTATATGCGGAGCGTTTATACCAAAGAACATTTATTAAAGGAGCAACATAACCCTAATTATTTAAGCTCGGTTGAGTTTCATTTAGAGCAGTTAAAAATAAGTAATGATATTAATGAAATTGCCGAATATGCCGATGTTTTAATATTTGTAATTCCTTCTGCCTTTATGCATAGCGAATTAGAAAAACTAACTATTAATATTTCTAACAAAATTATTGTGTCTGCCGTTAAAGGTATCATGCCCGAAACAGGACTGTTGGTAGGCGAACATTTTCATGATGTTTATAAAGTCCCTTTTGATAATATAGCTGTTATTGCTGGCCCTTGCCATGCCGAAGAGGTAGCGTTAGAGCGATTATCTTATTTAACCATTTCTTGCTCTGATGCAATAAAAGCGCAAGCCATTGCTGATGTTTTAAGTAGCGATTATATAAAAACTAAAATTAGTGATGATATTATTGGCATAGAATACGCCGTAATGCTTAAAAACATTTACGCGATTGCTGCTGGAATTGCTCACGGATTAGGGTATGGTGATAACTTTCAGAGTGTGTTAATGAGTAATGCTATTCGTGAAATGAAACGTTTTATTAAAAAAACGCATAAAATGAAGCGTAATATTAATAATTCGGCTTATTTGGGCGATTTGTTAGTAACGGGTTATTCAGTGTTTTCGCGGAACCGCATGTTTGGGAATATGATTGGAAAAGGCTATACCGTTAAATCGGCTCAAATGGAAATGAGCATGATAGCTGAAGGCTATTATGCGACTAAAAGCGCCCATTTACTTAACGAAAAAAATAAAAAGAAAGCACGTTTGCCTATTATTGAATCGGTTTACGACATTTTATATGAGGGAAAAGATCCTAAAATAACCTTTAAAAAATTGACTGAGAAATTAGATTAAAATAAATTTTATGAATGATGATGTGTTTTTGGAAGCTGCCATTGAAGAAGCTAAAAAAGGATTAGAGGAAGGCGGAATTCCTATAGGTTCTGTAATTGTGCATAACAATAAAATTATTGGTAGAGGTCACAATAAACGTGTTCAAGATAATAGTGTTGTACTACACGGCGAAATGGATGCCTTAGAAAATGCTGGAAGACAAAAGGCTTCTGTTTATAAAGAATGTGTTTTATATACCACACTGTCGCCTTGTGCTATGTGTTCTGGAACTATTCTTTTATACGGGATTCCTAAAGTTGTTATTGGCGAAAACAAAACATTTCTTGGTGAAGAGGCATTATTAAAATCTCGAGGTGTTGAGGTAATTGTTATAAATAATCAAGATTGTATTGACATCATGACTACTTTTATAAATGAAAAACCTGATTTATGGAACGAAGATATTGGTGAGTAACTAAATTATTTCACCAAAACACCTTTTACATCCATTAAAGGAACGGATTGCAAAGCCTTTAAATTAATAGTATTTTTTCTAAACAAATAAGTTTTATCGAACATGGTGTTACCTTCAAAAAAAGATACTTTAAAGGTGTTATTTAATGCAAATAAATCCTCTTGCATCAATTCAATTTTAGCATAACTTTTTTTAGGAAGTTTATCTATTTTTTTTCTGAAAACTGATGTTGTTTTTTCTTCGGAATAGCCACTGGTAACAATTAGCACCATTTCTAAATCAACGTTTTTATCGTTAATAATGTAAGCGTTCCAATCTTGCGATTTATAGATGTTGTTATATTCGTTAACTACAGCAATATAGACGCCTTCAACTTTTGGAATTTTGATATCTTTTTTCAAATCTAAAGGGAGCTCTTAAACTGCTCTAAAAACCGAACATCATTTTCACTTAATAAGCGAATATCGCCTATTTGATGTAATAGCATAGCAATACGATCTATTCCCATTCCAAATGCAAAACCAGAGTATATTTTAGAATCGATTCCGCAATTTTCAAGTACGTTTGGATCTACCATGCCACAACCCATTATTTCTAACCAGCCTGTGCCTTTGGTAATACGGTAATCAATTTCAGTTTCTAATCCCCAATACACATCTACCTCAGCACTTGGCTCAGTAAATGGGAAGTACGACGGGCGTAATCGTATTTTGCTTTTTCCGAACATTTCGGTGGTGAAATGTTGAAGCGTTTGTTTTAAATCTGAAAAGCTTACATCTTTATCAATATACAATCCTTCCACTTGATGAAAAAAACAGTGCGAGCGTGCTGAAATGGCTTCGTTTCTATACACTCTACCCGGAGATATGGTTCGAATAGGTGGTTTATTATTTTCCATATAACGCACTTGCACCGAACTGGTATGTGTACGTAATAAAATATCTGGATCGGTTTGAATAAAAAATGTATCCTGCATATCACGTGCCGGATGGTATTCTGGTAAATTTAATGCTGTAAAGTTGTGCCAATCGTCTTCAATTTCCGGACCTTCACTAACATTAAAACCAATTCGTGAAAAAATATCAATTATTTGATTTTTAACTATAGAAATAGGATGACGCGCTCCAATTTGTATAGGATCACCAGGGCGTGATAAATCACCATTTATGCCTTTTACTTCTTCTTTGCTTTCTAGTTCTTCTTTTAAGGCATTTACTTTATCTTCTGCTGTTTTTTTAAGCTTATTAATGGTTTGACCAAATTCTTTTTTTTGATCGTTTGCTACATTTTTAAACTCAGCAAAAAAATCGTTTAGCAATCCTTTTTTACCTAAATATTTGATACGGAATGCCTCTACCTCTTCTAGTGATTGGGCTTTAAAGTCTTCTGCTTCAGCTATGAGTTGGTTTATCTTATCTATCATGACATATTCAAAATGATGGCAAATTTACTATTTTTTACGTGAATTGCATTAGGGATTGTAGAGGAAATCCTTTTTAAGAGGCACGATTAAAAAGATTGTATTGAAAAGCCCGACCCTTGTGGTAATGCCCAAATAAATTTAATCAATATACTCAGTTTCTATAAAGTAGTTTACTATTGCTTCTTTCATTAAAACACTTTGCTCGCCCGCTTTTAAATGCGGAAGCGTTTCTAGCGTTCTGTAATGTGGCCAACCATCGTTATCGACATAATCGAGTTCGTAATAGCCATACGGTGATAGCACTTTACAAATAGCAATATGCATGAGGTCTAGTTTTTGGTCCTTTTTAAAAGTTCGTTCCAACTGTCCTAATTCTTGTACACCGATTAAATATATAATAGCATCGAGATCTAAAGGGTCTCCATCGGCAAATTGATTGGATAGTTTTTGCACTACCAATTCCCAGCGTTCTTTTAATTGTAAGTCTCTTGACATAATAATTTTAAAGCCACAAAGTTAATAAACCTAAGTGTTACTATTATTTTATATTTGCTTAAATTAATTAATTATGAGTGTTATTGATATTGTATTAGGTGCATTAATTTTATTTGGGCTTGTTCGAGGTTTTATGAAAGGCTTTTTTGTTGAAGTGGCATCATTAATAGCATTGGTTGCCGGTGTTTATGGAGCCATACACTTTAGCAACTTTGCAGCCGAATTTTTGCAAACTAAAACACAATGGAATGAAAAAACCATAAACATAACGGCCTTTGCAATTACGTTTGTGATTATTGTTTTTGCTATCGGGCTTGCTGGTAAAGCCCTTACTAAATTAGCAGATTTTGCAGCCTTAGGTATTATTAATAAATTCCTTGGCGGTCTGTTTGGGGCTTTAAAAATAGCTCTGGTATTAAGCGTGATTTTAAATATTTTTGATAAAATGAATAGTACAATTACATTTATAGACGAAGAAAACATGAATGAATCGGCCCTTTACAAGCCTGTAAAATCGGCGGTACCATTAATTTTCCCAAATTTATTAACTCCTAAGGATGAAGAAATCGAAAATGACGTATAAAAAAAAAGCCACTATTAAGTGGCTTTTTTCTTTTTATCCTTTAGCTTTAACTTATACCGTGTCTTTTACGTTTTGTTTTATCCAACTCATACAGTCTTTAAAATTCTGGAATATATGTTCTTGAGGTATTAAGTCAGGAATAATATCAATGTTTTCCATCATATACCTAGGCTGTTTAAGTAATCCAACAAAAAGCACTTGTATGTTTTTCTTATTTAATTCTTGCAGCATATCTTCCATGGCATACAACCCTGATTGATCCATATATTGCATACGTCCTAATCTTAAAATTGCCCAACTTGCTGTATCAGGGATTTGAGCTGTAAGTTGTTGAAAATCGCTAGTAGACCCAAAAAATAATGGTCCTTTAAGATGCTTGATGAAAACTTCTTCTCTTAAGTTTTTAGGGAATTCGATTTCGTCTGGCCATGCTTCTTCTTTTAACGGTTTTACATCAGATCGTTCGGCCGTTAAATCTCCAATCTTTTTCATAAACATTAAAGAAGCGATTACCAATCCAATTCCAACCGCATAAACTAAATTCCAAAATGTTGAAAGTAGTAATACAACAATCATTATTAATACCTCTGAACTCATTTTAAATGGTCCAATTTTCATGTCTCTTGGTAAAAACGGAATGGCTTTTAATCCCTTATAATCCATTACTCCAATTCCAACAGTTATTAAAATACCAGCTAAAACAGCAGCGGGTATTTGAGAAGCCACTGGACCTAACCCTAATAAAATAATTAGTAACATTATACCAGCAATCATACCTGACAGCTTCGTTTTACCCCCAGATGTAATATTTACTACAGTTCTAATAGTTGCTCCCGCACCTGGAATTCCACCAAAAACAGCCGCTATACTATTACCAATTCCTTGTCCGACTAATTCTTTATTAGGTTTGTGTTTTGTTTTTGTCATATTATCTGCAACCACACTTGTAAGTAAAGAATCTATAGCCCCTAATAGCGCTAAAGTTAACGCCGTAAATACATATGGTGTTATACTACTTATGCTAAAACTGGTAAATATTTCCAAATTAGGAATAGGCAATCCACTTGGGATTTCTTCAATTGGCCTGTAATCTAATCCGAAGCCAACTGCTATACCAGACATGACAATTAACGCTACCAACGTACTTGGAACGGCTTTAGTTATTCGTTTAAACCCATAAATGATAAAAATAGTTCCAAGGGCTAATATCAACTCCAACCAATTAATTTGTTGTAGCGCTCTAGGTAGTGCTTTTATCGCGCCTAAGGCTCCAGACGCTTCTTTAGCCGCCAATGTTTGAGATTCTTTTAAGATATCGGCCTGAGAGATTTTTTCTGCTCTATCAATCGTTTCTTTAAAGTCTTCCAGAACCAAAATGCCTTCTCCGGCTTCTTCTTTTAGAATGTTTTCTAAAATAACTTCTTCCGCTATTGGTTTAAAGGTTTCTACAAATTCAGCATCTTCTTTTGGATAATATCCTAACGAAGGTAGTATTTGAGTAAGTAATATAATAACCCCAATCGCTGTCATGAAACCTGAAACTACTGGATAAGGTATATATCTTATATATTTTCCAAGACCTAAAATACCCAAGCCAATTTGCATTAATCCTGCCAATAAAAATACAGTAAGTATAACAGGTAACGCTTTGGAAACATCGCCGTCGTTAACCGCAATAATACCCGCTATAACTACCATACTTACGGCTGTCATTGGCGCAGTTGGACCAGAAATCTGTGTGTTTGTACCACCAAATAAGGCCGCAAAAAAGCTGATAAAAATAGCTCCATAAAGTCCAGCGGTTGGACCCAGACCAGAAGACACACCAAAGGCTAAAGCCAGTGGAAGCGCAACAATACCTGCCGTGATACCTCCAAAAGCATCACCTTTTATATTTGAAAATAGATTTTTCATATTTAATTTTTATTAATGGTTTTTAATTAACTTTTTCTTTAAAATGTTACAAATGTGATAACATTTAATTGATCTCTATGAGTCGATTCGAAAAATTGATTCATGTAACCAACTTCTAACCTTATATTTTTATTTAAGTTATATCCCAGACCTCCGTAAAGCCTGTTTCTATCAAAAATAGATGACTTATTATTTAAAAATATTTCATTGTATGCAGATAAATAATACTTACTACTTTCAACAGACCCTAAAGGAATATTTAGTGCTAAAAAATAACGGAACCTCAACTTAAAATCATTTTCAACAAAGCGTTGTTCAAACCTATAACGATGGCTTAATTTTACTCTACCTACATTTTGTTTTGAAACAAATTGTTGAAAAATTCTGTGTTCGTTAACTGAGACCTTTTCATCAGAATCTCCAATGTAATTATCAGATAATATATAGCCATAACCAAACAAAATATTGTTTTTACTTTCATTAAAAGTATATCCTATTCCTGTTCGTAATAGCAACTGCTCAAGGTCGCCTATGGCGTTGTAATTTCTATATTGAATTTCATTGTGGATATTCCACTTCTGATCTAATTTTAAATTACCAATATAAATCAACCAATTACCAAAATCACTCTCTTGACTTTGAGTAAATTTCGGTAGCATTAACATTATAATTAATGCTACTATGGTTAGCTTAATTTTCAATATCCTATCTCGCATTTATGAAAGGTTTAATTATAAAATTCAACAGCGCCATTGTTAATATCGTACATAGCACCAATAATTTTTATTTCTCCATTTTTCTCCATTTCTGATAGAATCGGACTTTCATTATGTATTCTTTCAATTGTTAATTCAACATTCTTTTTTGATACATTATCAACAAAGTCTAAATTTTTTGAATTTCGTAAACCAGTATCTTTAGGCTCACTTACGGCATTTACTGCAGGTGTTATTTTTTCAATAAGTTTAGTAAGGTTGCCCATTTTGGCATCGTCACAAGCACCTTTTACCGCACCACAACTTGTATGGCCTAATACAACAATTAATTTGGTTCCTGCCAGTTTACAAGCAAATTCCATGCTTCCTAAAATATCCTCGTTTACAAAATTTCCTGCTATTCTAACACTAAAAATATCACCTAAACCTTGATCGAAAACCAATTCTGCTGACACTCTAGAATCGATGCAGCTTAAAATAGTTGCAAAAGGAAATTGACCATCACTTGTATCATTCACTTGTTCTAAAAGGTTTCTGTTGGCTTTTAAATTGTTTTGAAACCTAACGTTTCCTTCTTTTAAAAACTGGATTGCCTTTTGAGGTGTGAATGTTGCTTGAGTTTCTTTAGTATGTGCTTTCATTTGATTATGTTTTTATTTGATTAATCTGTTTTATAAATAAAAGTGTTAATTGATTCCGTGATTATTTTTAATAAACATCCTTTAAAAATCAATCTATATTATAATATATTCAATCGTTCAATGTCTTGATAATAACATCGAAAATTTAATTCGATTATACAAAGTTTATAATCGAGAAATTAAATTATAAAACACTCGGGGGGTGGGAATATTAAATTTAAATGTGGTTTAGGATACTTTTTGCAATAATATGCAATAGCGTCAATCCTGTTATTTATAACGATGCAATCTGTATCATTTAGATTAATAGGTGATGGTAATTTAATTTTAGAAGTTTCTTCTTCTTCAGTGACACTGAAAAAAACAGAAATATCAACGGCATCATCAAAAGCAATAATTATTGAAGGCGCAGATATAAGCCCCAATAGTAGAATAGAAAAAAAAATTGCAATTGTATTTTTATGCATTTATAAAAATTAACTGTGCAAATATAAAACTTCAATTTTAAATAAACGTTAAAGATTTTTTAAAAATCATTCAACAATTTTATATCCTCAGAAGCCAGCCATCCTGTTTTACCGTCTGAAAGTTTTATTTCTTTCCAATCGTTATAAGTTTCTATTACCTGCACCTTAGTTCCTTCGTGTAATCTAAAAGATTCTTCGCTTTTTGAATTTGGGTTGCTTCGCACTTTGCTTTCCTGTACAAAAACAATCGCTGGATTGTCGTTGGCTTCTATGGAAGATTTATGAAATGCAAAAGCGAGAGTTATAATTGCCATTAATATTGATGTTACACTACCGATAAAAGCCAATCGTTTATTTAATGTTGAATAAGCAAAATAATAAACTAAAAATAGGATTACGAAACAAAACACAAAAACAACCGACGTTTTTGCCCAAGCATCAAACGTCATTTTATTAGTTGTGTTTTTTATAAGTTTTGAAAATCCAGCATCTGGAACAACATCAATATCATCAATAGTCATGTTTTTTGCAAAAGCCATGTTGTTTATTATATCGTCATCATTTGGAGATAATTTCAACGCCTTTTCATAATAATAAATACTAGGCGCTATGTTATTAAGTTTATAATGGGCATTTGCTAAATTGAAATATAAATCTGCTGAATGCTGTCCTGTATCTAAAATAGCATTGTAACTATCAATTGCTTCTGCATATTTACCTTCATTATAAAAAGCATTTCCTTTTTCAAAAAACGTTTGGTTTTGGCCAAGAACTGCAAAACATATAAAAAATGAAAGTATGTAAAATATAAATTTCATGTTAACGTGCTTGTTTATCTATTAACGAAATTGTTTTGGCGGCTTTATCATAATCTTCTTGCATAGTAACAATATCAATAGGTGTATACCGTGCTAATTCGCAACTCTCTAAAATATTTATAAAGTCTTTAATAACGCCCTCATCTACTTGCTTTTCTTTTAATAAACTTATGATTTTATCTTTACTTAAATCACCGGTTTCAATATATAGTTTGGCCTTTAAATAGTTGTGCAATGCTTTTTCTAGAGCAATATAAAATGCTTCTTTTTTACCTAATGATTTTTTAGCACTACTTAAATATTTTCTAGCCAATTTATCAGCTTTTCGAATTCTGTTTCCATAAACATCGGCATCTCGACTTGCTTTTTTATTTCTAACAACAATGGCTAACGGAATCGCTAAGAATGGTAGTAACATTAAACTCCAGAATAATTTAGTTTTAAAGAAATAACTGATGTTTATACTTGAAAAATTAGTTTTCGTTTTTATAAATGCAAAATGATCATTATTATAAACTATGGCTTGTTTATTAGGATTTAAACCAGAGTTATTCCCATTTGATAATGCATTATTTGTTGGTCCGCTTAAAACATTTATCACAATTTCATTAGATGATAAACGTTTATATGATTCAGTTTTTAAATCGAAATACGAAAAAGAGATACTTGGTATTGGGTATTTACCTTTAAATTGTGGGACCACTGTATAGCTATCTGCAATACTTCCTTGCATCCCAGATAAATTCGTGCTTACATTTTCATCGTGTTCTGGCTCATAAACTTCTAATGAACTAGGTAAAGAAACTTTAGGCAACTTAAATAGTTTTAAATTTCCGTTTCCTTTTACACCAACTTTTAACTGAAAAGATTCCGTAGCATCTAATTCCGTTTTTGATGCTATGACATTAAAATTAAAATTGCCAACCGCTCCTGTGAAATCCATAGGTTTACCAGCTTCTGGCAATGGTTTTACATTTATTGTTTTATTTCCAGCCGAAACAGTTTTATTAACGCGTGTCATTAAAAGACTTCCAAATATATCTCGCCTATTTGTTGGTACTCGCAAAGCAATATTTAAGCTTAATGGCTCTATGTTTAACTTCCCTGTTTTTTGCGGATATAAAACCGTTTTTCGTAAAACTAAATAACGGTAATCTTCACCGTTAAATGACCCATTTTGTACTTTTTGCCCTTGCGTATTAATATTCTGACTCCAAAAATCGTTATATCTAGGACTGTCTATTTCATTCCAATTATCAACAGCAATTTTAGGTGATACATATAATTTGTATACTACGGTAATTGCTTCATTTAAATACGGATTTGTTTTTGAAACCTCAGCAACTAAATGAATATTCTCTGAAGCTAAAAACGTTGGGTCGTTAGGGTCTTTTGGAATATCGACAGCTGCTGAAACTTCAATTTCTAATTGTGTTGTTTTATACGTTTCCCCATCAATAGTAATTGAAGCCTGCGAAATAGTAAACGTCCCGCGCGATTTTGGTGCTAGAAAATAACTGTATGTTTTTTTATAAGACCGGACCCCATTAATCCATGAATTACTTACCGATTGATTTGGCCCACCAACCACTGTAAAATTTGAAAAATCTGGAGGATTAAAATTATCTCCGTCTTGATTCATTTCAAAATCAATACGTAAACGCTCGTTAATGCCTAACTTTTGTTTACTAGCTTTAACTTCAAATTTCACCTGTGCGGAGGCGATACTTGTGGCTAGTATTAGGATGAATAATGATATGTGTTTTATTAATTTCATTTATGAATGAATTGCTTCTAGCATTACATTTATCACAAAAATTACCAGTCTTTTTCGGTTTTAATTTTAACTCCTTTTTGTTTTTCCGCGTTCATTTTTTCCTGAACTTTTTGTTCTTGATTATTCATAGCTTCTAACAAATTTTTAATTTGCTGAGGAGATAACTGACCTGGCTGAGGCTTGGGTTTTTGTTGTTCTTTTTTCTTTTCCTCCTCGCCTTTACCTTTATCTTCTTTTTCATCTTTAGGCTTTCCGTCTTCATCTTTATTATCGTCTCCTTCTTTTTTATCCTGATCGCCTTCGTCCTTTTTATCTTGTTCCTTATTATCTTCTTTCTCTTTGTTTTCTTGATCTTCTTTTTTATCCTTGTCTTCTTTGTTTTCGTCTTTGTTATCTTTATCTTTATTTTGGTCTTTATTCTGATCTTGTTGCTTTTCTGCACATGCTTTTGCTAATCCCAAATTATATCTAGTTTCGTCATCCTTAGGATCGTTTCTTAAAGCGTTTTTATAGGCTTCAACAGCTTCTTTGCATTTTTCATTCTTCATTAAAATATTTCCAATATTATGAAATGCCTTGTGTTTATCAGTTTTTGAAGTGGCGTCTTTTGCTGCTTGTTGCAGACGATATAAAGCTTCTTCAAAATTTCCGCTACGATAATAAGTGTTCCCTAAATTATACTTTCCTGCTACCGTCGAAGCTTGTTCAGATATCGCTTTTCTGTATTCCATTTCTGCGGAAACAAAATTTTCTTCTTCAACCAAAGTATTGCCATCGTAAACATAGTTATTCGCTTTTTTTAAAGCCAATAACTGTTCTTTATCTTCCTTTTGAGCAAAGGAACACAACGACAACAAGACAACTATAATTGTTATTATTTTTTTCATTTAATATTAAAATTATAAAACCTAATGCTTACTATTCGTTAAAAAAATTATAAATCTGATTTTCAAGCTATCTTTAAAAATTCTCATTAAATAAATTTAGCTTTTTTAACCACGCTGTTTTCCGTTCTAATAGGAAAACATCCAATAGCAAAAAGAAAATACCAAAACCCAAAAACCATTGAAACTGATCTTTAAAATCGGCAAATTGTTTGGCTTCAAATTCTTTTTTATCCATGGTGTTTAAAATTTCACGAATACTCTCTACTACATTATTAGTGTTCCTTCCATTTATATAGGCCCCATTAGCTTCTTGCGCAATATTTTTCAGTGTTTCTTCATTCAACTTGGTAATCACAGTTTCACCGTTATTATCTTTTTTATAATTTAAAATTACACCGTTTCTTTTTTCTGGAATTGGACCTCCTTTTAAATCGCCAACACCAATTGTAAATATTCGAATGCCTTCGTTATGTGCTTCTTCTGCAATCACTGCAGCTTCATCACTATGGTCTTCACCGTCAGAAATAATAATAAGTACTCTATTGGTTTGTTCTTCATCATCAAAATACGTTTTAGCTAACTTAATGGCTTCGTTTATTGCGGTTCCTTGTGAAGATAGCATATCAGTATTCATGCTTTGTAAAAACATTTTAGCCGAAGCATAATCAGTTGTAATTGGCAATTGTGGGAATGCCTTGCCAGCATAAGCTATAATTCCTACACGATCACTGGCTAAATTATTTATAATCTGAGTAACCAGTTGTTTGGATTTTTCCAGTCTATTTGGTGCTATGTCTTCTGCCAGCATACTTTTTGAAACATCAAGCGCAAAAACAATATCTACTCCTTCACGCTTTACCGTTTCTAGTTTTGTTCCTATTTTAGGATTTACCATAGCTATTGTTAAACAAACAAACGCTAAGCTTAAAACAATTACTTTTAAAACTGCTTTAAATACAGATCGATTTGGGCTTAATTTTTTTAGTAAGGCAGCATCGGCAAATTTATTCTGAGCTCTATACTTCCAAAATTGAAGCACCAAAAAGAATATAATTATTAGTGGAATAATTCCCAATGCCCAAAACCATATTTTTTCTTCTAATTGATACATTAATCCTTTAATTATTTTTAAACAAAACTTCTAAAAACAGTATAGCGTAATAATAATTCTAATAGCAATAATAATCCTGCCAATAATACTAATGAACGATATTTCTCTTCGTAGTTATAAAACTTAAACTCTTCAATTTCAGTTTTTTCCAGTTTATTAATTTCACTATATATTTCTTCTAACTTTTGGTTGTTTGTAGCTCTAAAATATTTACCTCCGGTAACATCAGCGATTTCTTTAAGCAAACCCTCATCTATTTCTACTTGTATTCGCCCATATTGAAATTGTCCATTAGGTAAAATCCGAATTGGCGAAAGAGCCATTCCATTGGTTCCTAAACCAATAGTATATACTTTTATTCCGTATTCAACCGCTAATTCACTAGCGATTTTCGGGTCGATAAAGCCTGAATTGTTCACCCCATCAGTCAATAAAATAATTACTTTACTATTGGCTTTACTGTCTTTTAATCTATTAACTGCTGTAGCTAGCCCCATGCCAATTGCCGTTCCTCCTTCAATAATAGTATTATATTTAATGCTTTTTAATGAGCGTAATACGATGGCTTTATCACTAGTTATTGGTGTTTTGGTGTAACTTTCTCCGGCATATTCAACTAAACCAATTCTGTCATTTGGTCGGCCTTTAATAAAATCGGACGCTACTTCTTTTAGGGCTTCTAATCTATTTGGTAATAAATCTTTGGCTAACATACTAGCTGAAACATCTATTGCCATAACAATATCTATTCCGCGTGTTGTTTTTGTTTTTGTTGAAACATCTACAGATTGAGGTCTTGCTAGTGCTGTAATTAATAAAGCTAGCGCCACAAGTCGAAGCACAAACAACACATGCTTTAATTTTGGCAACCAAGAATTTGTTAGCTTAAAGCCTTTTAGGCTAGAAATTTTAAGTTCTGCAGTTTGTTTCTGATGTTTAAAAATATACCAAAGCACCGCTAAAGGAAGTGCTAAGAGCAACCAGAAAAATTCTTTATTTACAAATTCAACTCCTTCAAACATTATTCTTCGGCTTGTTTAAGTTCAACTGAATTTAAAATACGCTCCATTATTTGATCAGCATAAATGTCATTATCAGGATATGTTAGTAAAATTTGTTGCAACACATTCTCTGATGTAAAATGAAACATAACATATTTTAACACTTCAAAATTACCAGACTTAAAGCGATCAAATTTTAAACTTCCATGAGTTTTAATTCCTTCTGCACCATTTGGAGTTGTAAATTTTTCGTTTAATGTAACAATGTCTGTTGAACCTTGCTCCTCCATGCTTTTCATCGTATTATCGATAGTTTTTTCAACGTCTATTCCCCCTTCTGGTGCTTGTTTAAATGTAGTTGTATTAACTGCAATACTAAAGTCTTCTAACAATGAACCATAAACAAACGATGTTGTATTTACTGAAGCCTTATACTCATCAGGAATAGGTAATTCTACACGTTTCAAAACTTTAGGCGTGGAAATTGTTACAGGCGGAAACCCATATTCACTTGTTACCCAATTACTTTCAAGTAGTTCTTTACTATCGTGCCCGATAATAGTGTCTTTTACTCGATTAAACCCATATTTTAATGAAAATCCAATAAATGTGGCGATTAATAAAAACACACCTAATGAGATAGTAAGGATAATTTTATTACGCTTCTTTTTACGTGCTTGTTCTTCCCTGTATTTTTGGTCTAATAGTTTTTCTTCTTCTGTAGGTTCTGGCAATGCTTCTTTTACGTGATCTATTTCTAAGTCTATAGTATCACGATCAATTTTTGCAAGTTCAATATCTGGCGTAGATTTAGCAAATTTCACCAAATCGGCCCGTTTTAAAATATTCTCTAAATTTTTTATGTCTTCTTTACTAATATCAACTCGATTACCTTCTTTAAGTAAATTGAGCCTACTAATAAGTTCATCAGTAGTACTTTCTAAAGCGCGATCATAGACTTTTTCGTCTAAATATCGCCTAATAATAAATGTAAGATCGGAATAATAGTCTTTTAAATTTTGATGCTCTAAATAGTTGCTTTCATCTAGTTTTTTAAGTGCTAATTTAGCCCTATCATATGGCGGTAATAATGCTATTTGCTGTTCTTCGGTTAATGGTTTTTTTCTCCAAATAAACCAATATATTAAGAATCCAATTAGCGAGATTATTAAACTAATCAGAAGCAAATATTTCAACCAATCACTACCTGATCTATCTACGGCAATAATAGGTTTAATTTCATAAAGCCCTTTTGTAGAGTCAATTACGATATTATTTACTTGAACTTTTAATGAATCTGTAAAAAAAGTTTTGTCCCCAATAATTATTTTTTGCCTCGGAATAGTATAGTTACCCGAATCAAATTGTGTTAAACCGTATTTTTTAATTAGATTGAATTTATCTTTATTTTTTATGGTATCGATATTATAAGACTCTATCATTTCAAGCGGTGAAAATGATTGCCCTTCAGGAAAAACAACTAATTTGCTAGAATCTGTTTCAACTTGAATGTGATATGTAATTTGTTCGCCAATTTTTATAGTTGTAGAATCGATTGATGAAGTAACTTGAGCGTTTAAGCTAATTGTAGATAGTATAAAAACCATCACAATTAGCAATGCTGGTTTTACAACATTTACCTCAGCTATATTATTAATCTTTTTATGCTTCACTTTTATCCTCTTCTTTTAAAATAGCCCAATAACTTTTTTACATAACTTTCATCAACCCGACAATCTATGGCTCCTGCTCCAGATTTTGTAAAACTGTCTTTATAGTATTCTACTTTTTGTTGGTAAAATTTTGAATAATTAAGTCGTACTTTTTTAGATGTTGTGTTTACCAACATTAACTCACCCGTTTCTTCGTCTTGCATTTGCACAATACCTAAATTAGGAATTTCCTCTTCTCGTTGATCGTAAACACGTATGCCCGTCACATCGTGTTTTCCTGAAACAATTTTCATGGTTTGATTATAATCATCTGCAATAAAATCAGAAAGCACAAACACAATAGCTTTTTTCTTCATTACATTTTGCATGAATTTTAAAGCTTCGGCAATATTAGTATGCTTGCTTTCTGGCTTAAACTCTATTAACTCCCTAATTATACGAAGCACATGCGAACGTCCTTTTTTTGGTGGAATATAAAGTTCAACTTTATCTGAAAATAAAATAAGCCCTATTTTATCATTGTTTTGTGTTGCTGAAAATGCTAAAGTTGCTGCTATTTCAGTAACAACTTCATTTTTAAATTGGGTGCTGGTACCAAATAATTCGGAACCAGAAACATCTACCATAAGCATCATGGTAAGTTCTCGTTCTTCTTCAAAAACTTTTACAAAAGGTTCATGATATCGGGCGGTAACATTCCAATCTATATTTCTTACATCATCGCCAAATTGATACTGCCGCACTTCACTAAAAGTCATGCCGCGACCTTTGAAGGTAGAATGGTATTCTCCTCCAAATATATGATCAGACAACCTGCGTGTCTTAATCTCAATTTTGCGTACTCTTTTTAGTAAGTCTTTAGTATCCATTTTTCAATCATCATTATTAAGCAAGTAACAGTTAGAAATCTACTATGGCACTTCTATTTCGTTTACTATTTTACTGATGATGTCTTCTGAAGTAACATTTTCGGCTTCTGCTTCGTAAGTAATACCAATTCTGTGTCTTAATACGTCGTAGACTACAGCACGAACATCTTCAGGGATTACATACCCACGGCGCTTAATAAAGGCATAGCATTTAGCAGCTGTTGCTAAATTAATGCTTCCTCGAGGTGATGCACCAAAAGAAATAAGTGGTTTTAAATCGGCAAGTTTATATTTTTCTGGATAACGCGTAGCGAAAATAATATCAAGAATGTATTTTTCGATTTTTTCATCCATATACACTTCTCTCACTGCGTTCTGAGCTTTTAGAATTTGTGCAATGGAAACTACTGGATTTACTTTTTCCCAGGCACCCTTCATATTAGCTCTCATAATTAATTGCTCTTCGGCAATTTTTGGGTAATCAATCACGGTTTTTAGCATAAAACGGTCTACTTGAGCTTCTGGTAACGGGTATGTTCCTTCTTGTTCCACTGGATTTTGAGTCGCCATCACTAAAAATGGTTTGTCAAGTATAAAAGTTTCGTCCCCTATAGTTACTTGCTTTTCTTGCATCGCTTCTAATAATGCCGATTGTACTTTTGCTGGTGCTCTATTTATTTCATCGGCCAAAACAAAGTTTGCAAAAATTGGTCCTTTTTTAATTGAGAAATCATTAACCTTCATATTATAGATTAAAGTTCCTGTTACATCGGCAGGTAATAAATCTGGCGTAAACTGTATTCTACTAAAACTTCCGTCTACTGCTTGAGCCAACGTATTTATAGCTAAAGTTTTAGCTAATCCAGGAACTCCTTCAAGTAAAATATGTCCTTGCCCTAGCAAACCTATAAGTAATCGTTCAACCATGTGTTTTTGCCCAACAATTACCTTGTTCATCTCAAGCATTAGTAAATCAACAAAAGCACTTTCCTTTTCTATTTTCTCGTTAATAGTCTTAATATCTATTGTACCTGTTTCTTCCATCATTTTTAATTTAATTATAAGCTCGAATATAGTCTGCTTATTTGAGCATTGCAAATTGTTAAAATTTTTATTGATACCGTGTTAAAAATTGGTTAAAAAATCAACAACCACAACCATTTAGGTGATTAACTATTAATTGTGACAAGTTTATCTTTAATGTTGTTTATTTTCATTTTAACTTATTTACCTCCACATATTATTAAACTAGTTTTAAGTATTTTTATACTTTATAAAACTAATTGTTTTAACTTCAATAAATTAGTAAAACTAATGATTAACAAACGCCTACTTATAAAACACCTTTTGGCTCATAATGATGAGAACAGTTTTTATGATAAAAAGCGAAAAATTGATATTACCCATAAAGAAGGAAAAGCTAAATTTTTAAAGCATATTTGTGCTCTTTCCAATAGTAATCCTAAAAACAACTCATTTATTGTTATAGGGGTTGATGATGAAGACAACAATATAATTGGTGTTGATTTTTTTGATGATAGTAAAATTCAAAATCTTATAAACGCTTATTTAACCAATCCTCCAATTGTACAATATGAAAATATACCTTTCCCACATTTAACAGGCGATAAAGTAGTTGGCTTAGTTACTATTCGATCTATGGATGGATTAACATCATTGCGGAAAAATATTTGGAAATACTACGGAGGCTCTGTGTTTTTTAGAGACGGTAGTATGAGTATGCCTAAAGTTTTTGATATTAAAATAAAAGATGTCAACTCCAAAATTGTTGAAGCCATTGAGAATAATGCTCAAAACAATATTGAACACACTCTAAATGGAGTGTTCGATTTTATGAACAATCGAAAAGATTATAATGCACAATACAAAGTTTTTAAAGAGTATTTCGTAGTATGTTGGGCAGGACAAAAAAAGAAAGTGAAAGATGATGTTTTTTTCTCTAGGGTAGATATTGAGTTGATTAATGAGCAAGTACGTTTGTTTTTTTCTACCTTAGACGAAGTGTCTATTTCCTTAAATGATGATAGTTTTAAAATAGTTGAATATGTTAGTTTGGGGCTTCAAAATATGCATAATTACTATCCATTAGAAGAAACTTTAATAAAGTTTGAAAACAATGCAAATTACAATATTGAAACCAAACTTTTATTTGAACCGCCTCAATTTGACAGGAAAGTTTTGCACCATATTTATAACGCTAATAATGCTGTTTTAGAAAAGCTAAAAAAAGGATTATCGCTTTCAAAAAGAGAAGAAATAGACTTAAAAAACTTACCTGCTACATACTTAATCTGTTACTTCAATTTGTTTCACGACGCTCTTGATAAGCTTAATGAATCCAAACCTTATTTAAAAAAACATAGCGAAGAGTATTATAATCTTTATAAAGAAACATTACGGATTTTAAGAAAAGTAAAATACAGCTAATAAGTAACAAATACTTTACATTAATTTAAAGTTGGAATTTAAAATTTTAGAGAAATAAAAGTAGTTTTGTAGTGCTATTAATCTTTTGAAGATAAAACCTTGTTTCTCCCGAAAAGTTCGGCATTGAGACAAGGTTTTTTATTTTGTTATATTTTACAAGTCAAACTTAATACCTTGTGCTAAAGGTAATTCAGTGGTATAATTAATAGTATTTGTTTGTCTTCGCATGTATACTTTCCAAGCATCAGAACCAGACTCTCTTCCACCTCCTGTATCTTTTTCGCCTCCAAAAGCACCCCCAATTTCCGCACCCGAAGTACCAATATTAACGTTCGCAATACCACAGTCTGAACCTTGGACTGATAAGAATCGTTCAGCTTCACGCAAATTGTTTGTCATAATTGCTGATGACAATCCTTGAGCCACTTCATTTTGAATAGCAATAGCATTTTCAACACTACCTGAATATTTCAACAAGTATAAAACGGGGGCAAAAGTTTCGTGTTGTACAATTTTAAAATTTGGTTTTGCTTCTGCAATGGCAGGTTTTACGTAACATCCACTTTCGTAGCCTTCACCAGAAAGAACGCCGCCTTCAACAACAATATTCCCGCCTTCTTCCACTACTTTTTCAAGGGCGTTTTTATACATGTTCACCGCATCAGTATCAATTAGTGGTCCTACATGATTGTTTTCATCTAACGGATTGCCTATTCGTAATTGTTTGTAAGCATCAACTACCGCCGTTTTAACCTTATCGTATATAGACTCGTGAATTATTAATCTTCGCGTGCTTGTACATCTTTGACCAGCCGTACCAACGGCTCCAAAAACAGCTCCAATTACGGTCATTTTTATATCAGCATCGGGTGTCACTATAATTGCATTATTCCCTCCTAACTCCAATAAACTTTTACCCAATCTTCCTGCAACTTCTTTGGCTACTATTTTCCCCATTCTTGTTGATCCAGTAGCAGAAATTAATGGAACTCTAGAATCTTTCGTCATAAATTCACCAACTTTATAATCTCCATTTATTAAACAAGAAATACCTTCAGGTAAATTGTTTTCGGCAAATACTTCAGCCGCTATATTTTGACAAGCCACGCCGCACATTGGTGTTTTTTCAGATGGTTTCCAAACACATACATCACCGCAAATCCAAGCTAAAGCTGTATTCCACGCCCAAACCGCGACAGGAAAATTAAAGGCTGAAATAATTCCAACAACACCCAGAGAATGATATTGTTCGTACATTCTATGTCCTGGTCTTTCGCTATGCATAGTTAAACCATGAAGTTGGCGCGATAAACCAACCGCAAAATCGCATATATCTATCATTTCTTGAACTTCACCTAGGCCTTCCTGGTAACTTTTACCCATTTCGTATGATACCAACTTACCTAACGCTTCTTTCTTTTCGCGCAATTTATCCCCAAACTGACGAACAATTTCACCACGTTGTGGTGCTGGCATGGTTCTCCAGGTTTTAAAAGCAGAAGTAGCCGCATTCATTACCTGCTCATAATCGTCTTTTGATGTTGTTCTTACCTTTCCTATTAGTTGTCCATCTACAGGTGAATAAGAATCAATAACATCACCATTAGCAAAATTATTTAACCCCGTTGATGTTCCTTCATTTATCTCGTTTACCCTTAAAATTTTAAGGGCTTTATCTATACCAAAATCAGTTGCTACTACACTCATTAATTATTGATTTATTATTTATGTGGAAATTATTTGCGAATATACTAATTAAAAGTCGTTTTTATTAAAGTTTACTATATAAAAACTATTAACTTTAGCTTTCAAATTAATTTATGAATTTATGAAAAAACTTGTTTTAATTGTTGCAATTTTAATAGGAGTTATTTCTTGTAAAAATGAATCCAAATTAGGCACAAAAAATAATCAAAACAATAGTAAAAAAGCAAACTTTTCAATAGTTATTCATGGTGGTGCTGGCTACATTAAAAAAGAGAATACATCGGCTGAAAAAGAAGCAACCTACCGAGCAAAATTGGAAGAAGCCATTCGCGTTGGGTACACTATTTTAAAAAATGGAGGGTCTAGTCTTGATGCTGTCGAAAAAACACTTAATGTTTTAGAAGACTCTCCACTTTTTAATGCAGGTAGAGGCGCGGTATTTACATATTCAGGAGAAAATGAACATGATGCCTCTATTATGGATGGAAAAACTTTAAACGCTGGCGCTTCTGCAGGAACAAAAGTTGTTAAAAATCCTATTAATCTTGCACGTGCTGTTATGGAAAAATCTCCTCATGTGATGCTTTCTCAAAATGGTGCGGAAGAATTTGCAAAAGAACAAGGTTTGGAAATTGTTGATCCAAGTTATTTTTCAGAAAAAGGAAAATCAAATTATTCGGATCGCACAAAAACTTCAGAAAAGAATAAAACTGCCTCCTTTTATAACACTGAAATAAACGATTCAAAGTTTGGAACTGTTGGCTGTGCAGCATTAGATATAAATGGAAATTTAGCAGCTGGAACCTCAACAGGTGGCATGACAAATAAACGCTGGGGACGCATTGGCGACTCACCAATTATTGGTGCTGGAACTTATGCAAATAATAATACTTGTGCTGTTTCTAGCACTGGGTGGGGTGAATATTTTATTAGAGGTATGGTTGCTTATGATATTTCAGCACTTATGGAATATAAAAACCTAACATTAAAGGAGGCCTCAAAAAAAGTTATTCAAGATAAATTACCTAAAATAGGAGATGGCGCCGGTGTTGGTGGTATAATAGCTATTGATAAAAATGGAAATATGGTTATGGAATTTAATACTCCCGGAATGTTTCGAGCAACAATGAGTGATTCTGGTGACATTTATATTGGAATGTATAATGATTAAATTATGTTCCTTTATTCGCCAGAAGTTCAAATCTTAGCCTTGGATAAAAAATAATTTTAAACGATGCAAAAAAACTTTAACCCTTATTACGCTGTAATTTTTACTTCAACTCAAAAAGATAATATAGTTGGTTATGAAGATATGGCTTCAAAAATGGAGGAATTAGCTAAATTACAAGATGGCTACTTAGGTATGGACAGCGTTAGAAATAGCGTTGGAATTACAGTTAGTTATTGGAAATCTCTAGGAGCAATAAAAAAATGGAAACAACATAGTGAACATTTACAAGCACAACATTTGGGAAGAACCAAATGGTATAATTGGTACAATGTGCGAATATGTAAAGTTGAATCTGAATATGACTTTAAATTATAAATAATACTTACTATTTACAAATAACATTTATTTTCTAACATAAGTTCTAAGCATACAATGGTCCGACACTTTGGAATACAATTTATTAGTTTTTAAAACTTCTAAATCTTTTGAAACCCAAATATGATCTAGTGAGAGTATTGGTAAATTATAAAACCAAGTTTCTCTAAAACCATTACCTTTTTCATTAAACGCATGATTAAAATTTTCTTTAAATTGCTTTAAATATTTAGATTCGTAGGGTACATTAAAATCCCCTAAAACAATCGTGTTGTGTGTTATTTTGATAGTTTCATTAACATATCTTAGTTCCCATTCTCGAGGTACATCAGGGCTGCCTGTTACATCGACAGCATAAAAATTAATCCCTGCAGTTTTAAAATTTATTATAGTTGTTTTATAATTAGAAGTTTTGTTTCTATTAATTTCTAAAGGAGTTTTTGAAAAAATAAATACTTCTGTATCCGATTCATAAAAATAATAATTGGGATAATTTTGCTGAAACTTCTCTATGTTATGTTTTCCAATTTCGACTAAAACTAATAAATCTGGTATATCACCATTTTTATTTAAAGCACTTTGAAGATTATTATCTCTTGATGCATTCCAAAAAACAATCTCCAAATCTGTTTCTTTAATTTCTTCTGGAATGTTTATTTTAAAACTTCTAGTAAGCCAAATCAGCATTAAAATTGAAGCGATAATTAAATTAAAACGTCGCCATTTTTTGTT
>NZ_JABDMV010000021.1 GCF_013001275.1 Flaviramulus sp. | reverse complement strand
TTTCTTGATATCCCCTAGTTTAGACTCAACGATAATCTCTCGATTACCTCTTTTAATCTTTCCGAAAGACACAACACCATCAATTTCACTTACAACTGCTGGGTTAGATGGGTTACGAGCTTCAAATAATTCGGTAACTCTTGGAAGACCACCGGTAATATCACCTGCTTTTGCAGATTTACGAGGTATTTTAACTAATACTTTACCAACAATAATTTTCTCACTATCATCAATCATCAAGTGGGCTCCTACTGGAAGGTTATACGAACGAATCGTTTCTCCTTTTCCATCAACAATATGAAGTGTAGGGATGAGTTTTTTGTTTCTAGATTCAGAAATAACTTTTTCTTGGAAACCAGTTTGCTCATCAATTTCAACTTGATACGTTATACCTTGTTCGATGTTTTCATATTTTACTTTACCAGCAAATTCTGAAATAATTACACCGTTATATGGATCCCAAGTACAAACTACATCGCCTTTACTTAATTTATCACCACTTTTTATATTTATGGTAGATCCGTAAGGAATATTATTAGTACTTAAAACAATACCTGTTTTCTTATCAGTTAATTTAAGTTCAGATGTTCTAGAAATTACAATATTTACTTGATTTCCATCACCATCTGTACCTTTTACAGTTTTTAAATCTTCAATCTCTGCGATACCGTCAAACTTAACAGCTAATTTATTATCCTCAGAAATGTTTCCTGCAATACCACCTACGTGGAATGTACGCAATGTTAACTGAGTTCCTGGTTCACCAATAGATTGTGCTGCAACTACACCAACTGCTTCACCTCGTTGTACCATTTTACCAGTAGCCAAATTACGTCCGTAACACTTAGCACAAATACCTTTTAAAGCTTCACAAGTTAATGCTGAACGTACTTCTACGCTATCAATTGGTGATGCTTCTATAGCTTTTGCAATATTATCTTCAATTAATTGCCCTGAAGCAACCAATAATTCTTCCGTTAATGGATTGTAAACATCATTTAATGATACACGACCAACGATTCTTTCTTCTAAAGTTTCAACAACCTCATCGTTTTTCTTCAATGGTTCTACCTCTACGCCTCTTAACGTACCACAATCTGTGGTATTGATAATGACATCTTGAGAAACATCAACTAAACGACGGGTTAAGTAACCAGCATCGGCTGTTTTAAGTGCTGTATCGGCAAGACCTTTACGTGCACCGTGAGTTGATATAAAGTATTCTAAAATTGAAAGACCTTCTTTAAAGTTAGAAAGAATTGGGTTTTCAATAATCTCACCACCACCTGCATTAGATTTTTTAGGTTTCGCCATTAATCCACGCATACCAGTAAGCTGACGAATCTGTTCTTTAGATCCACGTGCTCCAGAGTCAAGCATCATAAATACCGAGTTAAAGCCTTGTTGATCTTCACGAATACGTTTCATTGACAATTCTGTCAATTCCGCATTTGTAGATGTCCAGATATCAATAACTTGATTATAACGTTCGTTGTTGGTAATAAGTCCCATGTTGTAGTTACCTGTAATACCGTCAACTAATGTATTAGCCTTATCAATCATACTTTGCTTTTCTGGTGGAATAATAATATCACCTAAACTAAATGATAATCCGCCTTGGAATGCAAATTTGAATCCTAATGTTCTAATATTATCTAAAAAATCAGCCGTTTCTGGAACTGATGTTCTCTTAAGGATTTCTCCAATAATATCTCTTAATGATTTTTTAGTAAGTACTTGATTAATGTATCCAGCTGCTTGCGGTACGTGTTGATTAAATAATACACGACCAACAGTTGTTTCAACAATCATCGGTTGAAGCTTACCATCATCATTAATATCGATAGTTCTTACTCTTATACCTGCATTTAAATCAACTTTATTCTCATTAAAAGCAATTTCTACTTCTTCTGGAGAATAAAAAGTTAATCCTTCACCTTTTACTTTAGCTTCTGGTGTAGACGTACGTAACTTGGTCATATAGTAAAGACCAAGCACCATATCTTGAGAAGGTACAGTAACTGGCGAACCATTTGCAGGATTTAAGATATTATGAGAAGCTAACATTAATAATTGACATTCTAAAATAGCCTCTGGTCCTAGTGGTAAATGTACCGCCATTTGGTCACCATCAAAATCCGCATTAAATGCTGTACACACTAATGGGTGTAACTGGATTGCTTTTCCTTCAATTAATTTTGGTTGAAAAGCTTGTATACCAAGACGGTGTAATGTAGGAGCACGGTTTAGTAATACTGGATGTCCTTTAAGAACATTTTCCAAGATATCCCAAACTACTGGCTCTCTTTTATCTATAATTTTCTTTGCAGATTTTACAGTTTTTACAATTCCTCTTTCAATTAACTTTCTAATTACAAAAGGCTTGTATAATTCGGCTGCCATATCTTTAGGGATACCACATTCGAATAACTTTAATTCTGGTCCAACAACAATAACCGAACGTGCAGAATAATCAACACGCTTACCAAGTAAGTTTTGACGGAAACGTCCTTGCTTACCTTTAAGTGAATCAGATAATGATTTTAATGGTCTGTTAGAATCTGTTTTTACTGCAGATGATTTACGAGTGTTATCAAATAATGAATCTACTGATTCTTGTAACATACGTTTTTCATTACGTAAAATAACTTCCGGTGCTTTTATTTCAACCAATCTTTTAAGACGGTTGTTACGAATTATTACACGACGGTATAAATCATTTAAATCTGAAGTTGCAAAACGACCACCATCTAACGGCACTAACGGACGCAATTCTGGTGGAATAATTGGCACTACCTTCATAATCATCCATTCCGGACGATTTTCTCTATTCTCATTCGATTTACTTAAAGACTCTACAACTTGTAAACGTTTTAAAGCTTCTGTTTTACGTTGTTTAGACGTTTCAGTATTTGCTTTATGACGTAACTCATACGACAATGTTTCTAAATCAATTCTTGCTAATAAGTCAATTAAACATTCAGCACCCATTTTAGCTAAAAACTTGTTTGGGTCTGTATCATCTAAATACTGATTATCTTGCGGAAGCTCTTCTAATATATTTAAGTATTCTTCTTCTGTAAGGAAGTCTAATTTTTGTAATGGTTCTCCTTCTTCATTTTTAGCATTACCTGGTTGAATTACTACATATCGTTCGTAGTAAATAATCATATCTAATTTCTTAGATGGCAATCCTAATAAATATCCAATTTTGTTTGGTAAAGAACGGAAGTACCAGATATGAGCAACAGGAACCACTAAATTAATGTGCCCCACTCTATCACGACGGACTTTCTTTTCGGTTACTTCAACACCACAACGGTCGCAAACAATACCTTTGTAACGAATTCTTTTATACTTACCACATGCACATTCGTAATCCTTTACAGGACCAAAAATACGCTCACAGAACAAACCATCACGTTCAGGTTTGTGAGTTCGATAATTGATAGTTTCTGGTTTTAAAACTTCACCTCTAGACTCTGCTAATATAGATTCTGGTGATGCTAAACCAATCGAGATTTTATTAAATCTCCTTACTGTATTCTTATCTTGTTTTCTTGCCATAATAAATGGTTGAAATGATTTTATTAATTAACTACTCTTCTAATCTGATGTCCAGTCCTAAACCTTTCAATTCGTGCATAAGTACGTTGAATGATTCTGGTAAACCTGGATCCGGCATTGGCTCACCTTTCACGATTGCTTCGTAAGTTTTGGCTCTACCAATTACATCATCCGATTTTACAGTTAAAATTTCTCGTAAGGTACTTGATGCGCCATATGCTTCAAGTGCCCAAACTTCCATCTCACCAAAACGCTGTCCACCAAATTGTGCTTTACCACCAAGAGGTTGTTGTGTAATTAATGAGTAAGGTCCGATAGAACGAGCGTGCATTTTATCGTCTACCATGTGTCCTAATTTCAGCATGTAAATCACACCAACTGTAGCTGGTTGATCGAAACGCTGACCAGTTCCACCATCATATAAGTAAGTATGACCATATCTAGGAATTCCAGCTTCATCTGTAAATTCGTTAATTTGATCTATAGTTGCCCCATCAAATATTGGAGTTGCATAAGTACGATCTAATTTCTGACCAGCCCATCCAAGAACTGTTTCATAAATCTGACCAATATTCATACGTGACGGTACACCAAGTGGATTTAATACAATATCTACCGGCGTTCCATCTTCTAAGAACGGCATATCTTCTTGACGAACAATACGTGCAACAATACCCTTGTTACCGTGACGTCCTGCCATTTTATCCCCAACTTTTAGTTTACGTTTCTTAGCAATATAAACTTTAGCTAATTTGATAATTCCTGCTGGTAATTCATCTCCTACTGAAATTGTAAACTTTTCACGACGTAAAGAACCTTGTAAATCGTTTTCTTTAATTTTATAGTTATGAATTAAATCAGCAACTAGTTGATTTGTATGACTATCTGTTGTCCATTTACCTGACACTAAATGCGCATAATCATCAACAGCATTTAACATTTTTAAAGTGAATTTTTTACCTTTTGGTAATACTTCTTCACCTAAATCATTAAAAATACCTTGAGCTGTTTTACCATTTACAATATTGAAAAGTTTTTCGATTAAAACATTCTTTAAATCGTCAAACTTGTTATCATATTGTGCTTCTAAAGCTAAAATATCATCTTTATCTTGAGCTCTTTTACGTTTATCTTTTACTGCTCTAGCAAATAATTTTTTCTCTATTACAACACCATTTAATGACGGCGAAGCTTTTAAAGAAGCATCTTTTACATCTCCTGCTTTATCTCCAAAAATAGCACGTAGTAATTTCTCTTCAGGTGTTGGATCTGATTCTCCTTTAGGGGTAATTTTACCAATAAGGATGTCACCAGGTTTAACCTCGGCACCAACACGAATCATTCCATTTTCATCTAAGTCTTTTGTAGCCTCTTCAGAAACATTTGGAATATCATTCGTTAATTCTTCATTACCTAATTTAGTGTCTCTAACTTCTAAAGAATATTCGTCGATATGAATGGAAGTGAAAATATCTTCACGAACCACTTTTTCAGAAATTACAATCGCATCCTCAAAGTTATACCCTTTCCAAGGCATAAAGGCTACTTTCATATTTCTACCTAAAGCAATCTCTCCTTTTTGAGTTGCGTATCCTTCACATAGAACTTGACCTTTAGTTACTTTATCTCCCTTAACCACAATTGGTTTTAAGTTGATAGAAGTTCCTTGGTTAGTTTTTCTGAATTTAACTAATTGGTAGGTTTTAATATCGCTATCAAAACTTACTTTAGCCTCATCTTCAGTACGATCGTATTTTATTTTAATTTCATTAGCATCTACATAAAGTACTTCTCCGTTTCCTTCAGCATTAACTAATACACGAGAATCTGAAGCTACTTGACGTTCTAACCCAGTTCCAACAATTGGAGCTTGAGGTAACAATAATGGTACCGCTTGACGCATCATGTTTGATCCCATCAAAGCTCTGTTCGCATCGTCATGTTCTAAAAAAGGAATTAATGAAGCCGATATTGAAGATATTTGGTTTGGTGCAACATCCGTATAATGTAATCCAATTGGATCAATTACTGGGAAATCACCTTCCATTCTTGCAATTACCTTATCATGTAATATTTTACCTTTATCATCAACTTTAACTGTTGCTTGAGCAATAAGTTTATCTTCTTCTTCTTCGGCACTTAAATAAATAGGCTCTCCTTTTATTTCAACAACCCCTTCATTTACAGGTCTGTAAGGAGTTTCAATGAATCCCATTGAGTTCACTTTAGCAAAAACTGAAAGTGAAGAAATTAAACCAATATTTGGTCCCTCTGGTGTTTCAATTGGACATAAACGTCCGTAGTGTGTATAGTGAACATCACGAACCTCGAACCCTGCTCTTTCTCTAGATAATCCTCCTGGTCCAAGAGCTGATAAACGACGCTTATGCGTAATTTCAGCTAATGGATTCGTTTGATCCATAAATTGAGAAAGCTGGTTTGTTCCAAAAAATGAATTAATAACAGACGATAATGTCTTAGCATTAATTAAATCTATCGGTGTAAATACCTCGTTGTCACGTACATTCATACGCTCACGAATAGTACGAGCCATACGGGCTAAACCAACACCAAATTGTTGAGATAATTGCTCACCAACAGTACGTACACGTCTGTTTGATAAGTGATCAATATCATCAATCTCAGCTTTTGAATTAATAAGCTCAATTAAGTATTTTATGATAGTAATGATATCTTCTTTGGTAAGCACTTGCTTATCCATTCCAATATCCAACTGTAATTTTTTGTTCATTCTGTAACGCCCAACTTCTCCTAAAGAGTATCGTTGGTCTGAGAAGAATAATTTATCAATTATTCCACGCGCTGTTTCTTCATCTGGCGGCTCAGCATTACGTAATTGTCTGTAGATATGTTCAACAGCTTCTTTTTCAGAGTTTGTTGGATCTTTTTGAAGCGTATTATGAATAATTGCATAATCACCTTGTTCAGATGTTTCTTTATGTAAAAGAATCGTTTTAACATCAGCTTCAAGAATTTCTTCTATGTTTTCTTTATCTAAAACAGTATCACGATCAAGCACAATCTCATTACGCTCGATTGATACTACTTCACCTGTATCTTCATCAACAAAATCTTCGTGCCATGTGTTTAATACACGAGCAGCTAATTTTCTTCCTAAATATTTCTTTAATCCAGATTTTGATACTTTAACTTCTTCAGCTAAATCAAAAATCTCTAATATATCTTTATCACGCTCAAATCCAATAGCACGGAAAAGCGTAGTAACAGGTAATTTTTTCTTTCTATCAATGTATGCATACATTACCTGATTGATATCTGTAGCAAACTCAATCCATGATCCTTTAAATGGAATAACCCTTGCTGAATATAATTTTGTTCCATTTGCATGGAAAGATTGACCAAAGAATACTCCCGGTGAACGGTGTAATTGAGAAACTACTACACGTTCTGCACCATTGATACAAAAAGTACCAGAAGGTGTCATATAAGGTATAGTTCCTAAGTACACATCTTGAACAATGGTTTCGAAATCCTCATGTTCAGGGTCTGTACAATATAACTTTAACCTTGCCTTTAGCGGAACGCTGTAAGTTAGTCCTCTTTCAATACACTCATCAATAGCATATCTTGGTGGATCTACGAAGTAATCTAAAAATTCTAAAACGAATTGATTACGTGAATCTGTAATTGGAAAGTTTTCCATGAAGGTATTATAAAGACCTTCATCACCTCTTTCATCAGATTTTGTTTCTAACTGGAAAAAATCCTGAAAGGATTTAATCTGAATATCCAAGAAATCTGGGTATTCTGTTCTATTTACAATAGACGAGAAATTTAATCTTTCAGCTTGTGTTGATAACATCAATAGACGGAATTATGATTAAAATAAATAGTGATAACGTATGTAATAATTATATACGCAAAATGGCTTAGGTCTTAAAGATTAATTCTTCAGACCTAAACCTTTATGTTTTTGAGACATTAAGCTTACTTAAGCTCAACCTCAGCTCCAGCTTCTTCTAAAGATGCTTTTAAAGCTTCTGCTTCATCTTTAGTTACACCTTCCTTGATAGCACTTGGTGCTTCATCAACTAAACCTTTAGCTTCTTTTAAACCTAAACCTGTTAATTCTTTAACTAATTTAACTACAGCTAATTTAGAACCACCAGCTGCTTTTAAAATAACATCAAATTCAGTTTGTGCTTCTTCAGCTTCTCCACCAGCGGCAGGACCAGCAACAGCAACTGCAGCAGCAGCAGCAGGCTCGATACCATACTCATCTTTTAATATAGTTGCTAAATCATTTACCTCTTTTACAGTAAGGTTTACTAATTGTTCTGCGAAATCTTTTAAATCTGCCATTTTTCTATCGTTTTAATAATTTTGTAATAATATATTTGTAATAAAGTGCGTACTATTTAATACTATCCTTCTTTTTCAGATAGTGTTTTAATAATTCCAGCTAGTTTTCCTCCACTTGATTTAAGTGCAGAAATAACGTTTTTAGCAGGCGATTGTAATAATCCTATAATCTCTCCTACTAACTCCTCTTTAGACTTGATATCTACTAACATGTCTAATTGGTTGTCGCCTATGTAAACCGCTTCCTCAATAAATGCTCCTTTTAATAAAGGTTTATCTGATTTTTTACGGAAGGTCTTAATTAACTTAGCTGGTACATTACCGGTTTCAGAATACATCACAGATGTATTTCCTTTTAAAACTGTTGGAAGATCTCCGAAATCTCTCTCAGATGCTTCCATTGCTTTAGCAAGTAATGTGTTTTTAACAACTGCCATTTGCACGTTTGCTTTAAAAGCAGCACGACGCAAATTTGAGGTAGTTCCTGCGTTTAATCCTGAAATATCTGTTAAATAGATATTTGCATTTTTAGCTAATTCTGCAGTTAAGTCCTCAATTACTTGTGATTTTTCTTCTCTAGTCATAATTTAAAGTTTTAACCTAATTAACCAATTTTAGGATCAATAGCTAAACTCGGGCTCATTGTAGAAGACATAAAAATGCTTTTCACATAAACTCCCTTAGCCGTTGTCGGTTTTAGTTTCATTATCGTTGTTAATAATTCATTTGCGTTGCCCGCAATTTTATCAGCGCTAAATGATGCTTTACCTATAGCAGCGTGTACAATACCAGTTTTATCAACTTTAAAGTCAATTTTACCAGCTTTTACTTCTGTTACAGCCTTAGCAATATCCATAGTTACTGTTCCTGTTTTTGGGTTAGGCATTAAACCACGAGGACCTAATACACGTCCTAAAGGACCTAATTTACCCATTACACTTGGCATAGTAATAATAACATCAACGTCTGTCCAACCGCTCTTAATTTTATCAAGATACTCGTCTAACCCAACGTAATCTGCTCCAGCTTCTTTCGCTTCGGCTTCTTTATCTGGTGTTACTAATGCTAATACTTTCATATCCTTACCAGTTCCGTGAGGAAGTGAAACCACTCCTCTTACCATCTGATTAGCTTTACGCGGATCTACTCCTAAACGTATTGCCAAATCAATTGATGAATCAAACTTAGTATTGGTAATTTCTTTTATTAGTGTTGATGCTTCATCAACTGAATAAATTTTACCTTTTTCAACTTTCGCTAAAGCTTCTTTTTGCTTTTTTGTTAATCTTGCCATTTTTTAATGTCTTTAATAGATTAAGAAGGAAATTTTCCTGTTACAGTTATTCCCATCGATCTTGCCGTTCCAGCAACCATTCTCATAGCAGACTCTGTAGTAAATGCATTTAAATCTACCATTTTGTCTTCTGCGATGGTTTTAACCTGATCCCAAGATACTTTAGCTACTTTTTTTCGGTTTGGCTCTCCAGAACCTTTCTTCACCTTTGCTGCTTCTAATAATTGAACAGCCGCTGGTGGAGTTTTAATTACAAAATCAAATGATTTGTCTTTGTAAACAGATATAACCACTGGTAATACTTTACCTGGCTTATCTTGCGTTCTGGCATTGAATTGCTTACAGAACTCCATGATGTTAACACCTGCAGCTCCTAAAGCGGGTCCAACCGGTGGCGATGGATTCGCAGCACCTCCCCGAACTTGTAACTTAACTACTTTACCTAATTCTTTTGCCATTTTTAATAATTTAATTTTGATGGAATCTCCCAATTGGAAGCGAAAGATTCATCTATCTTAATGTAACACTAATTATACTTTTTCTACTTGCATATAACTTAATTCTAATGGTGTTTTTCTTCCGAAAATCTTCACCATTACTTCAAGTTTACGCTTCTCTTCATTTATATTTTCAACAGTACCATCAAATCCATTAAAAGGACCATCGATAACCTTTACAGTTTCTCCTTTTGTAAATGGTATTGAAATATTTGCACTTTCTTCAACAGATAATTCATCAACTTTACCTAGCATTCTGTTTACTTCAGATTGTCTTAACGGCACAGGATCTCCTCCTTTAGTTTCACCTAAAAAACCAATTACATTTGTAACAGACCTTATTATGTGCGGAACTTCTCCAGTTAAATTTGCTTGAATCATTATATATCCAGGGAAAAACACTTTTTCCTTGTGTACTTTTTTACCATTACGGATTTGAATAACACGTTCGGTTGGCACTAATACTTGGTCAACAAAATCTTGCAAACCCAATCGAGTAATTTCATTCTCGATATAAGTTTTAATTTTATTCTCTTGCCCACTTACAGCTCGAACAACATACCATTTTTTTTCACTTACTTCAGACATAAAATTTCTATTTAACCGTTAATCCATTGAAAGTAAAATTCTATGACCCTGCTAAAAACTGTGTCAACACCCCATATAGCTAGTGAAAATATAATAGAAAACACAGCAACCAAAACTGTTAAACTCTGCGCTTCTGCCCATGTAGGCCAAGTCACATTATTTTTTAGTTCTCCGAATGATTCTTTTATATAATTTACTATTCCAGCCATTTTTGTTATTCTTTTAAATTTGAATTGAAATAATAATCAATTCTTATACTCTTAGGTAAAACCCTTTTTATTGTTGCACGGGTTGAGAGACTCGAACTCCCGACACCTGGTTTTGGAGACCAGTGCTCTACCAACTGAGCTAAACCCGTAAACATAAGTCAAGGTATTCCGAAAAAACGGAATACCTTAGAGCTTATTATTTATTTAAACTGTATTAGTCTAATATCTCAGTTACCTGACCTGCACCAACAGTTCTACCACCTTCACGGATTGCAAAACGTAAACCTACATTCATTGCAATTGGTTGAATTAATTCAACAGTAATAGTTAAGTTGTCTCCAGGCATAACCATTTCAACTCCACTTGGAAGCGCAATGTTTCCTGTTACGTCAGTTGTACGAACGTAAAACTGAGGACGGTAATTATTATGGAATGGAGTATGACGTCCACCTTCTTCTTTTTTAAGAACATAAACCTCAGCTTTAAATTTAGCATGTGGAGTTACAGAACCTGGCTTACAGATTACCATACCTCTTGAGATTTGAGCTTTTTCAATTCCTCTTAATAAGATACCGGCATTATCACCAGCCTCACCTCTATCTAATATTTGACGAAACATTTCGATACCAGTTATAGTAGATGTTAATTTAGCAGCACCCATACCAATTATTTCAACCGCATCTCCTGTGTTTGCAATACCAGTTTCGATACGTCCTGTTGCTACAGTTCCACGACCAGTAATAGAGAATACATCTTCAATAGGCATTAAGAAAGGTTTATCAACTTCTCTTAAAGGCTCTTCAATCCACGTATCAACAGCTTCCATTAATTCTAATACTGTATCTACCCATTTTTTCTCACCATTAAGTGCACCTAAAGCAGAACCAGCAATAACAGGTCCATTATCTCCATCTTATTCATAGAAAGATAACAAGTCTCTTACTTCCATATCTACTAACTCAATTAACTCTTCATCATCAACCATATCCACTTTATTCATGAATACAACTATACGAGGAATACCAACTTGACGACCTAATAAGATGTGCTCACGTGTTTGTGGCATAGGACCATCAGTAGCAGCAACTACTAAAATCGCACCATCCATTTGCGCAGCACCAGTTACCATGTTCTTTACGTAATCCGCGTGACCTGGACAGTCAACGTGCGCGTAGTGACGGTTAGCTGTTGCGTATTCTACGTGAGAAGTATTAATTGTTATACCTCTTTCTTTTTCTTCAGGAGCATTATCAATTTGATCAAATGATCTTGCTTCAGAATAACCTGCATCAGCTAATACTTTAGTAATAGCAGCAGTTAAAGTTGTTTTACCGTGATCTACGTGTCCAATTGTACCAATATTTAAGTGTGGTTTTGAACGATCGAAAGTTGCCTTTGCCATGTTTTTAAATAATTTTAATCTTAGTTATATAATAATATTATTAGTGTATTCTAATTTTTTACTCTTTAATCATAGAGCCAATGACGAGAATTGAACTCGTGACCTCTTCCTTACCAAGGAAACGCTCTACCCCTGAGCTACACCGGCGTAAAGTTTTTATTTCCTATTCTCTCAAAAACAATCCTATTTAATTGTATTAATATGAAAGAAGAGATTCCTGCCTTCGCAGGAATTTAGAGCGAGAGACCAGGTTCGAACTGGCGACATTCAGCTTGGAAGGCTGACGCTCTACCAACTGAGCTACTCTCGCAATTTTGATAAGTTTTACTTATCTGGTTTCAATATTTCAAAAAAAATAAGTAAAAAATTGTGGGGAGAGCAGGATTCGAACCTGCGAAGACGTAGTCAGCAGATTTACAGTCTGCCCTCGTTGGCCGCTTGAGTATCTCCCCAATTAACTTATTTCAATTTTTTAAAGAACTTGAGCCGATGGAGGGACTCGAACCCACGACCTGCTGATTACAAATCAGCTGCTCTAGCCAGCTGAGCTACATCGGCAATTTTTACGCTTTTTACGCACAAAAAAAGCCCGTTATTTCTAACGGACTGCAAATGTATAGATTTATTTTTTTATTCAAAACATTTTTGAAGAAATTTTATTATAAATGTGCTCTTAATTTCTCTTTTCTCTTTTTTAACTGTCTTTCTAATGATGCAATTGCCATATCTGCTCCTTCTTCAAAACTTTTACATTGCTTTTTTACAACAAAACTATCTCCTGGAACACTTACTCTTGCTTCAAAAATTTTATTTTGTTTATCACTTGTATTTTCAACTTTCAAAAAAACATCAGATTTAATTACTTTATCATAAAACATGTCCAACTTATCCATACGTTTTTGTATAAAACTTAATAGTTTTTGATCTGCATTAAAATTTACCGATTGTGTGTTTACTTTCATACCTTATGATTTTATGGTTAGTCAATAATTAAATACTATTTTTTACTTCTTGGATGAGCGCCTATGTGCACTTTTTTTAATTCTGCTATACTATTATGCGTATAAACTTGCGTAGCAGCTAAACTTGAATGACCGAGAAGTTCTTTAACAGCATTTAAATCTGCACCTTGGTTTAACAAATGTGTTGCAAAAGAGTGCCGTAGTATGTGCGGGCTTCTTTTTACTTTTGAAGATGCCAAACTAAAATAATCATTTATTATCCTGTAGACAAGAGTTTCATAGATTTTTACACCTTTTTTCGTTAAAAACAAACTATCACTGTCTGAAATGCATTCTAGTTTACTTCTTATTGCTAAATACTTTATTGTGGTTTGTGCTACTGATTTTAATAACGGCACTATTCGTTCTTTATTTCTCTTACCTATTACTTTTAACTTTTTACTATCTAAATCAATACTATTTATCCGTAATTGAACAAGTTCAATTCTTCTAATCCCTGTTGAATAAAACAATTCGATGATTAGTTTATTTCTAATACTTTCAAAATCTTCACCGAAATTTAAATCATCTAACACCATTTCAATTTCAGATTGTGAAAATGGTACTTGAATTTTTTTACTTGTTTTTAGTGCTCTGTGTTTTGCTAATGGGTTTAACTTAATTTCACCAATTTTTAAAAGGAATTTATAATAGGTATTAAGCGCTGATATTTTTCTGTTTATACTTCTGTTTGATAAACCTGCTTCTACTAATGATACTATCCAGCTTCTGATTTGAGAGTAGTTTACTTTATTTATTGAACTAGTTTCGTATTCGTTTGTAACGAATTTCAAAAAATCTTCTAAATCATTTTGATAGGCATTAACAGTTAAAACTGAATAATTTTTCTCTAAAAACAAATAATCTTTGAATGACTGGAATGGCATTATTATGCTAAAGTTGTGAATTTAAAAATACAGCTTTTTATTTGATTTTGGGGCAAAAAAAATCCCACATTTAGTGGGATTTTTACTATCTCTTAAAAGGACTTATATATTTTCAGCGTCTCTTAAAGTTTGTATGTATTGTGCTTTTTGGACTTGCGCTCTACGAGCAACCGAAGGTTTTGTAAACTGTTTGCGTTCTTGCAACTGATTTTTAATAGTTGTTTTTACAAACTTTCGTTTGTAACGCTTTAAAGCTCTATCTATATTTTCTCCTTCTTTTATCGGTATTATTAACATAGTGTCTTAACCTCCTCTCTTTTAAATTTTAATTTTGCAAATATAATAAGTAATTGATAATTCGCAATTAAAATATAAAAAATATTAAGTAGCTGGCTTGTACTCTTTTTTATCAATAATAATTTTAGCAAGAATCTCTCGTAATATTTCGGAAGTTCCGCCTCCAATTGGCCCTAATCTACTATCGCGTAAAAGTCGTGCCATTGGATAATCTTCCATATAACCATATCCGCCTAAAAATTGAAGACATTGATAAATAACCTCATCGGCCATTTTTGTTGACTTCAACTTCGACATACTGGCTTCCTTCACAACGTACTCTCCTTTATTTAATCTATAAGTTACCGAATAGTTATACTCTTTACATATTTCCATATCGGTATATAAATCTGCAATATTGTGCCTTAGGGCTTGGAATCTGTCGATCGATTTACCAAAGGCGTGTCGTTCACTCATATATTGTAGCGCATACTCTAGAGCAAATTCTGCCCTAGAATGAGCATTTACACCCATTATTAAGCGCTCAAGAGAAAAATGCTGCATAATATAGGAGAAGCCTTTATTTTCATCGCCCATTAAATTCTCAACCGGCACTTTTACATTATCAAATGCGATCTCCCCAGTATCTGAAGCACGCCAACCTAATTTATCTAATTTGGTTGCTGAAATGCCTTGCATATCTCTATCAAGCACAAACATGCTGATACCTTTATTTCCCAATTCTGGATTTGTTTTGGCCGCAATTATTAGATAATCACTATAAACACCATTGGTAATAAATGTTTTAGACCCATTAATTATATAATGGTCACCTTTTTTAACTGCTGTAGTTCGCATACCAGCTACATCACTTCCTCCAAAAGGCTCCGTTATACAAAGGCAACCAATTTTATCTCCAGTAATACTAGGCGTTAAATATTTTTGCTTTATATCTTCGTTTCCCTCAGCGTTTAAGTGAGTCATTGCTAAATATACATGCGCCCATATTGCGGCAGCAAATCCACCTGAATTTATCTTTTGAAGTTCTTCTAGCAAAATTACAGTGTAGAATAAATCTAAATTCATACCACCATAAGCTTCTGGGTAATTAATACCGAAAAAACCCATATCGCCAAATTTCTTCCAAATAAATCTGTCAATTATACCCGTATTCTCCCACTTTTCAATATGTGGAACAACTTCTTTTTGTAAAAAATCTTGAAGGCTTTTTCTAAAAAGATTATGCTCTTCAGTGAAGTACATGTTATTCATTTGTTTTCTTTTTCAAGGAACAAATATAATTTAATTATATCGATTTTATTTATTGGAAAGCCCTTTACTTTTAATAACTCATCTAAAGATTTGTATCCCTCTAGTAATTGGCGCCGCTCGATTATTTGAAAACCCAAATCGTAATCGATATGCTGAATAGTTACTAACTCCTCTATGCTTGCAGTATTTAAATTTATTTTCTTTATTACTCTTGGCGTTTTTACTGTGAACTCGTTTGTTACTTTTTCAATAAGCTCTGGTGTTAAACCATATACATCTTGCAATTGTACATCGGCTATAAAACCGCCCTTAAATTTATTTCTGAATTTTATAATCCGCTCAGAATAATACTCCCCAATACCATTTACTCGTTGTAATTTTGCTGCTGTAGCAGTATTTAAATCTTGTTTTTGAGCGAAAGTTTTTGGTTTATTCTTAAATGAGTAATTCGATCTTGATGATTCTGTATTAGATATCCACTCAGGGAATTTAAAGTATGGTGAAATCACATTTAAAAATGAATCGGATACTTTAGTTACTTCTTGAAATTGGGCTATTGTATTTATCCATTTATTTTGTTTTCTAAAAGCTAATAATCTATCAATTTCTTCATCTGACATTCCTAGCGTAGACCCTTTATAATCGGTAATATAATTTGGATTGAAAGAGAAAATTTTTGGTTTACTTTCTTCTATTTTAGCTAATCTGAGTGAATCTATTTCTTTTTGAAATATCGAGAATTCATCTTTATTAATTTGAATATCTTCCGAAGAAAAATCGACAAAAAAATAAACGAATTGTAAAATAATTATGACACCTATCAATAAAAAAATCCCATTTCGTTGTTGTTTAGTAAACGTGAAATGGGATTTCATATGTCATTTATTTTTTTTGAAAAACTAATCCTCTATCGCTTCCTTTTTTAGATTGATAGCATCGAGGTAACGTTTTAATTGTTTCTTAACTATCGGGAATAACAAAAATAACCCAACCATATTAGGAAAGATCATAGCAAATATCATCGCGTCAGAGAACGACCAAATTGAGTTCATACTTGCCGCTGCACCAATTACGACAAAAGTTAAAAATAATAGTTTATAAATTAGATCTGCTGTTTTTCCTCTTCCGAATAAAAACTTCCACGATTGTAAACCGTAATACGACCATGAAATCATGGTTGAAACCGCAAATAACACGACGGCTACAGTCAAAAATACGTTTGAATAAGGTATGTATTGAGCAAATGCTTGAGATGTGATACCAGCTCCTTCAAAAGGGGCACCATCAATGTAAATTACTCCAGAGCCATCACCTCCATATTCAAAGAATCCTCCAAAGTTAAAAATTACAATAACTAAAGCTGTCATGGTACAAATAACTACAGTATCGATAAAAGGCTCTAGTAATGCCACTAAACCTTCAGAAGCAGAATATTTAGTTCTTACAGCTGAATGCGCAATAGATGCAGAACCAGCACCAGCTTCGTTTGAAAACGCTGCACGCTGAAATCCTACTAATAACACACCAATTAAAGAACCAACACCAAATGCTGTTGGGTTAAAAGCCTCTCTAACTATAAGAGCAATGGCATCATCAATTAAACCAAAATTGCTAAAAATTATATATAAACAAGCAGCGATATATAATATAGCCATAAACGGAACCACTTTTTCAGTTACTTGAGCAATACGCTTAATTCCCCCAATAATAATAATACCAACTAATACTGCTAAAACAACACCTACTATAGCACCTGCAGCAGTACTTTCCCAATTAAATAATTCTTTAATTACAATTGTTGCTTGGTTAGATTGTGCTGCATTACCTCCACCAAAAGAACCACCAATACAAAATACAGCAAATATACCTGCAGCTATTTTTCCTATGGTTTTAAAACCTTTAGCCTTAAGCCCTTTACTAATATAATACATTGGCCCACCATAAACTGTTCCGTCTTCACCAACATCTCTATATTGAACCCCTAAGGTACACTCTACAAATTTTGTTGACATCCCTAATAAACCGCAAACTATCATCCAGAATGTTGCTCCCGGACCTCCAAGCGCAATGGCTAATGCTACGCCTGCAATGTTTCCGTTACCTACAGTACCAGAAACAGCCGTAGCTAAAGCTTGAAAGTGAGAAACTTCTCCTTCAGAACTTTCATCTCTAATAGTATCAACGATATCACCATCAATTGCCAAATCGTCTTTTACATTAACCAAATGTTCTTCAATATCAACATTCGACAAATCTTGTCCTTGTGCAATGCCGCCTTCACCATAAAGTTCTTTGGCCCCATGTTTTTCAATATCTTCATACTTCCCTCGAACCGTACTAATAGCAGTCCAGAAATATCTAATATTTGGGAATCCAAAATAAATTGTAAAAAATAAAGCACTACCAACTAAAAGTACTAGTACAAATGGAATTGTGTAAACGTCATCCTGATATATTGGAAAGAAAATTACATCAGTAAAAAACTGAGCTACAGGTGCAAAAGCTTGATCGATTTTTTCATCAAGTCCCATTTCTTCTTCTTGCGCAAAAATAATTGCCGGATATACTATTGTTAGAATTGATAGAAGATATTTCTTCATAAGAATTTAATATTAGTTAGTTTTTAGTTAAAAAAAGTGTTTTAAAAAACAGCAAGATGCTAAAAAAAAATGATTTTTTAAAGTAATGCTAGTTAAAATGATAATTCCATTATTCTATGTTATACAGAGAATTTAAGCCATTTATTTGATCGGGTCTCCCCAAAACAATAATTCTTGAATTGGGAACTAATTCTAAATCTGCTTCAGGATTTACTAAATATTTACCATTTTCATCTTTGAAACCAATAATGGAACAACCTGTTTTTCTTCTTAAATCCAAATCTTTGATTGTTTTAACGGATTTAGTATCATACAATTTTTCAACAGCAATCTCTTCAATATTAATATTAGATTTTCCAACTATTGAAAGATTATCTATAAATTCCATTAAACCTGGAACCACAACTAAAGATGCCATATGATCGCCACCAATTTTATCAGGTAAAATAACATTGTTCGCACCAGCTAATTTTAATTTACTGTATGAAGACTCTTGTGAGGCTCTACTAATTATATTAATATTTTTGTTTATTTGTCTTGTAGAAAGCACCACAAAAAGATTATCAGCATCATTAGGTAATGCTGTTATAAAGCTGGATGCTCTTTTTATTCCAGCCTGCATTAAAACCTCATCATCATTTGCGTTTCCTATGATATAGGGAACATTATCTATTTGCAGGCGCTCTTCTAATTCTTTTTTCTTTTCAATAACTACAAATAATTTATTATAAGCGGCCAATTTTCTTACTGTCTGTTGACCGTTTCGTCCATATCCGCAAACAACCACATGGTTTTGTAAATTATCAATTTTCCTTTGCATCCTTTTATGTTTTAATTGTTCAATATGATCTCTACTTAAAATATACTCAGTTATTATAGACAGCGCGTAACCAACTATCACCACACTTCCTAAAATTAAAAAAATTGTGAAAATTTTTGATTGATCATCTAATGGAATTACTTCACCAAAACCCACGGTTGTCATTGTAATAACCGTCATATAAAGTGCATCAATATAGGAATAACCAGAAATTAGTACATAGCCAAAGACTCCGATAAATAAAATGGCAACTAATAAAAAAATTGCCGTAAAAATTTTTGTTTTAAAAAATCGTTCCAATGGGATCATGGGTTATAAATCGAATACTGATGACCGTTTTGTATAAACTAGATCTTTAATACCCATCCAAAATGCAAGAAACAAGTATAAAGCAAAACCAAATCCAACGGTTACAAATGTTAAGTACATGAACGAGGTTCGTACTACTTTTGCTCGAATACCAAGTCTATCGGCAATTCGTTGGCACACATAATATCCATGTTTTTGAAAATATAATAAAGGTTTATAGAAAAGATTCATGCTGCAATTTAGTACTTAGTTTAATTGTTTAAAAGTTTATTTGTTTAAAACTGCATTTCCAATCGCACATTTTAAGCATTTGTTGGTTTTACAATAATTTGTGTTTAGTTGAATAAGCGATTGGGAGTCCAGAGAAGAGTTTGATACTTTCTTTAAATTATTAAACGCGGAAATAATACTATTTTTTTCTGATTTAATAGTGTTACTCAATTTTATAATATCATCGTCAATAGTTTCTCCTTTTTGTTTCGCATAGCAGAATTTAATGGGAATTATGGTATTAATTAATAATAAATCTATAAAAGATTTAGTAAGAATTTTTGAAGACAGTTTAGATTCTTTTTGAAATGTATAATGGGTTTTCCAAAAACTAGAAGCAGACACTTTAAACAGATCATAAAAATCTTCTATTGTGTTAGTTTCTAATATTTTTGAAAATAAATTTTTTTGTTCATTATACAAACTTGCTAACTGTGATAATCGTATTGTTGGGAAATTTGAAGGACGTAATCTAAAAAATTGTAGCGGTAAAACCTGTTTGTTTTCTAGTTTAAATTTTTGCTTTAAAAATAGATAGTCCTTTTCCAAACTAAAAAAATAACCATCCTCAATATCTTGATCTAAATAACCTCCTTGCCCTAAAAACAAGGCCTCCAGTAATTGCTGGTTTGGTTGCAATTTTCTGATAATTGAAAAATCTATAGATTGTGCTAAACTAAAAAAGGAATCACCGTTAACTTTGAGCCCGAAATTTTTAGCCAACATATAAAACAAAACAGCTTCCCAATCATTTTTTGAGTTTTTTAAAAGTGCTGTTATGGTATTAACCTTTTGTTCTAGTCGTTCCAAATATAAACGTTCAAACCAATTTTTTAAAAGAAATTCATCAACGGAGGCAAAATCATTTTCACAATTAATCCATTTATTTTGTTTTGAAAATAGCTTTACGTAATTATTTAAAACGGATGCGTCAATAAACTCTTTAATCTGTATGGTCGGTATGGGTGTATTGTCTTTTCTAAAAACTTCTGTATCATGTTCCCAGACCACATGTAAAATCACATTGTCATAGGCTTTATCTTGCTCATGATTATGTACAAACCAATCGGATGATTTTACATGAATCTCAACATTTCCTGCCCACAACTGCTCACCTATTTTTAACTGAGCATTAAAAAAATCTGGACCTGAATTTAAATTATGTTGCCCAACTAAACTTACAAGTATGGTCTCATCATTTGTAGTTTTTAAATTATTTATTTGAAATTTTTTATGTTTCCAGATATAATGTAGAAAATCTTCTTGCATGCAACTAATGTAAAATATTTTACAAAAATATTTACTATAAAACTTTAAGTTGGCTAAATTTGAACAAACATAAAGTTAATGGAACAATTAACCCTTACTACGCCAGCTCTTTTATTTTCGGCAATATCATTAATTATGCTTGCATACACCAATAGGTTTTTAGCTTATGCCGCTGTGGTAAGAAACTTGCATGATAAATATTTAGAAAAAAAAGATATTCAAATAATTAAACAAATTAAAAATATAAAACAACGATTGTATTTAACTCGTGCTATGCAAATTTTTGGTATTTCCAGTTTGTTGCTCTGTGTGCTTACTATGTTTTTAATTTATGTTGAACAACATATTGTAGCCGTTTGGGTATTTGGTTTAGCACTAATACTTTTAATTATTTCATTGGCACTTTTAATAAGGGAAATACAAATATCTGTTGAAGCTTTAGAACATCATATAAGCGATATTGAGAATAATTAAGTTATTTGACTTTGTAAGAAAAAAA
>NZ_JABDMV010000036.1 GCF_013001275.1 Flaviramulus sp. | reverse complement strand
CTACAAGCTTTTTATAAACTCCATTTAATTTTATTAATTCATTATGTTTTCCTTGTTCAACAATTTCACCTTTATTTAGAACTACTATTTCATCTGCATTTTGAATTGTGGAAAGTCTGTGTGCTATTACAATTGAAGTTCGATTTTTCATCATGTTTTCCAAAGCTACTTGTACCAAACGTTCACTTTCGGTATCTAAAGCAGAAGTGGCTTCATCTAGAACCATAATTGGAGGACTTTTAAGGACCGCACGCGCTATACTTAAACGTTGTTTTTGTCCGCCTGAGAGTTTGTTTCCAGAATCTCCAATATTAGTTTCAATGCCATCCGGTAAATCTTTAACAAATTCCCAAGCATTAGCAATTTTTAATGCCTCGATGATTTGCTCATCGTTGGCCTTATCATTTCCTAATTTTAGGTTATTTTTAATACTATCATTAAATAGAATAGCATCTTGAGTTACAATACCTAATTGACTTCGTAATGAAATGGTTGTTAAATCTCGAATATCGGTTCCATCAATTAAAATATTTCCTTCGTTTACATCGTAAAAGCGCGTGATGAGGTTGGCTATTGTAGATTTTCCACTACCTGACTGTCCAACCAATGCAACCGTTTTTCCTTTTGGAATTTTTAAAGAAAAATCTTTTAAAACATATTCATTTTCATATTTAAAAGAGATTTTTTTGAATTCTATTTCAGTCTTAAAATTAGTTTTAATTGTAGCGTTTTCTTTATCTTTTAAGGGGTTTGGCGTATCAATAATTTCCTGAATTCTTTCAGCAGCAGCGCCACCTTTTTTAATATTATAAAGGCCACGAGATATCGCTTTCGCCGGAGTTAAAATATTATAAGATAAACCCATGTAAACAAGAAACGTACTGCCATCTAAACTTGTGTCACCACCAAGAACCAGATTTCCACCATACCATAAAATTACCGCTATCATACAAATACCTAAGAACTCGCTTGCGGGTGAGGCCAAATTTTGACGGTTTAAAAGCTTGTTTGAAAAGTGATAAAAACGTGTAGTAGATTCTTGAAACTTATTATTAAACTTAGCTTCAGCATTAAATCCTTTAATAATGCGTAAACCGGTTAAAGTTTCTTCTAAAGTAGATAAAAATGTGCCTTGTTCTTTTTGAACCCGATCAGATTTTCGTTTTAAACTTTTACCAATTCTAGAAATAATAATTCCCATAATTGGAATAAAAACAAAAACAAATAATGTTAGTTGAGGGCTTATTATGAGCATAGCAACTATTGTGAATATAATTGTTAATGGTTCTCTTATAATAAGTTCCAGAACAGATAAAAACGAATATTGTAAATCTAGAACATCACTAGTAACTCTCGATAATATGTCTCCTTTTCTTTGCTCCGAGAAATATGATAAAGGTAAATCTAAAATCTTTTTATAAACTTTATTTCGCAAATCTCTTATGACACCATTACGCAAAAACACTAAAAAATAATTAGCTAAATAGCCAAATATATTTTTCAGTAAGAACATAAATATAATTAATCCTACAACAAAAATTAAGGCTTTGGAGTTATCGCCACCTGTGTATAAATTCATGTTGTATGCTAAAAAGTTTTCAGCATAATTTCCAATTTCTAATATACCAGACCACTCAGGAGCATTTGTTGGCGCAATTTTATCATTTTTAAAAATCACATCAAGCATAGGCTTTAATGAAATAAATGAAAGAGTACCAAATAAAGCAAAAAACACATTAGAAATAATGTGTCCTATGGCATAACTTTTATACGGTTTTGCGTACTTTAGAATATTATAAAAGTGGTTCATTAAATAAGTTTCATGTCTTTTAAGATAGCATCTGATTTATTGTCAAGTTTTGTTTCAGTTTCGTTAAAATCAGCTATAGAATTTAATTTAGTGTTCACACTTACATAAAATTTAATTTTTGGCTCAGTGCCACTTGGTCTCAAAGCGACTTGACTTCCATCTTCCAAATAATATATTATAACATTTGATTTTGGAATATTTATGTTTGTTTTTTCACCAGTCACCATATTTTTAGACACAGATAAATCGTAATCTTCCAATTTTACGACCTTGGACCCATTTACTATTGTTAACGGGTTTTCACGGGCATCAATCATCATTTGCTTAATTTCTTCAGCCCCTTCAATACCTTTTTTTGTTATCGACACTAGTTGTTCTTTATAGCATCCGTGTTCCAGGTATAGTTTTATAAGCTCATTATAAAATGAACTTCCATTCGATTTTGAAATGGCTGCAATTTCGCAAGCTAATAGGGTAGAAGTGACAGCATCTTTATCACGCACAAAATCTCCTACCATGAAACCAAAACTTTCTTCGCCACCGCCTATAAATTCTAATTCCGGGAAATCTTCGATTAATTTTGCAATCCATTTAAAGCCAGTTAATACAATTTTACAATCCACATCATAGGCGTTTGCCAATTTTGTTAGCATTGGTGTTGATACTATGGTAGACGCTATAAATTCTTTACCTTTTATTTTACCTTCAGTTTTCCATTGTTTTAATAAGAAATCTACCATCATTAGCATGGTTTGATTTCCATTAAGAAGTTGTAGTTTATTATCAGAATTCCTAACAGCAACACCTAATCTATCACAATCTGGATCGGTTCCAATAACGATATCGGCATTAACTTTTTCTGCTAACTCCAGTGCCATTTTTAAAGCAGCCGGTTCTTCTGGGTTTGGTGATTTTACCGTAGGGAAATTACCATCTGGCACCTCTTGTTCTTTAACTATATGAACATTTTTATAACCTGCCCGTTTTAATGTTTCTGGAACAGCTGTTATAGA
>NZ_JABDMV010000150.1 GCF_013001275.1 Flaviramulus sp. | reverse complement strand
TCATTGGATTACCACAATTCGCAGTTGAACCTACGGCACGAAACTCAAATTTATTTCCTGTAAATGCGAAAGGAGATGTTCGGTTTCTATCTGTATTATCTAACAAAACATCTGGTATTTTTCCAACTACATTTAGTTTTAATTCGGTTTTTTCCTGAGGCGATAATTTCCCTTTCGTAACACCTTCAAGTTCCTCTAGTACTTTCGTCAATTGTGCCCCAATAAATACAGAGATAATTGCCGGTGGTGCTTCGTTTGCTCCAAGACGATGGTCGTTGCTTGCCGATGCTATTGCAGCTCTTAATAACGCTTCATTTTCATATACTGCCTTAATGGTGTTTATAAAAAAAGTAAGAAATTGTAAATTACTCATTGGTGTTTTTCCGGGAGCCAATAAATTAATACCGGTATCTGTGGATAGTGACCAATTATTATGTTTTCCAGAGCCGTTTACTCCAGCAAATGGTTTTTCATGTAATAAAACTTTAAAATTATGACGTGATGCCACTCTACCCATTATATCCATTAATAATGAATTATGGTCTACAGCTAAATTTGCTTCTTCAAAAATTGGAGCTAATTCAAACTGATTTGGTGCAACTTCATTATGCCTAGTTTTTACAGGAATACCTAAAAACATACATTCGGTTTCTAAATCCCGCATAAAATTTAAAGCCCTGTTTGGTATAGATCCAAAATAATGATCGTCAAGTTGTTGCCCTTTTGCAGATAACTGCCCCAATAAAGTTCTTCCTGTTAACGTAATATCTGGACGACTAGCAGCAAGGGCTTTATCTATTAAAAAATACTCTTGTTCCCATCCTAAAGACGACGTTACTTTTTTTACATTTTTATCAAAATATTTACAAACGGCCGTTGCCGCATCATCAACAGCATGTAATGCTCTTAACAATGGTGTTTTATAGTCTAAAGCTTCACCTGTATATGCCACAAAAATTGTTGGAATACACAAAGTTGTGCCATATATAAATGCTGGCGACGTTGGGTCCCAGGCTGTATATCCTCTAGCCTCGAATGTGTTTCTAATACCGCCACTTGGAAAACTAGATGCATCAGGTTCCTGTTGCACTAATTGGCCTCCACCAAATTTCTCAATCGCCATTCCGTTCCCAATAGTTTCAAAAAAAGCATCATGTTTTTCGGCAGTCGCTCCTGTTAAAGGTTGAAACCAGTGTGTATAATGAGTCACGTTTTTTGATAAAGCCCAATCTTTCATTGATGATGCTACTTGATCAGCAATATTTCTATCTATTTTCTTTCCAAATTGCACCGCATTCGTAACCCCTATAAATGCATCTTTTGTTAAATATTGACGCATCGTTTTTTCATTAAACACGTTTTTACCAAAAACATCTGAACGGCGCTCTTTCTCTTCAACTATAATTGCTTTGCGAGCAAGAGATTCTTTTATGGCATGAAATCTTAATGTTGGCATATTAAAATATAATTAATTTAAGACACAAAAATAAGAATAGAAACCCTAATAAATTAGAAAAGAAATATTTTTATTGTTAACACTTTTTCAATAAAAACAAAAAATAATACTCTTTTTTTAAAATAAGCCTTAAAAAAATGGGGTATAAATAAAAATACCTCACATTTATATTAAATTAGCCCTCTTAAATATATAGTGCTGAGATTAATTATATATTTGTTGAGCAAAAATTATTTTTTTATTTTATTAAATTATCTATTATGGCAAAAATTAAATTAGAATACATTTGGTTAGATGGTTACAAGCCTACTCAAAATTTGAGAAGTAAAACCAAAGTAGAAGAGCATGAAAACTTTCAAGGAACGTTGGAAGAATTAGGAAACTGGTCTTTTGATGGATCCTCAACTAGACAAGCAGAAGGCGGATCGTCTGACTGTTTATTAGTTCCTGTTGCGATTTACCCAGACCCAGACCGTATTAATGGATATTTGGTAATGACTGAAGTAATGAATGCTGACGGAACACCACACGAATCTAATGGTAGAGCTACAATTGATGATGATGATAATGATTTCTGGTTTGGTTTTGAGCAAGAGTATTTCATTATGGATACAAAAACTCAATTACCTTTAGGATTCCCTGTAGGTGGATATCCTGCTCCGCAAGGAATGTACTATTGCTCTGTTGGAGGGAAAAACACTCATGGTAGAGATTTAGTTGAAGAGCATGCTGATTTGTGTATTGATGCTGGATTAAACTTTGAAGGCATTAACCAAGAAGTTGCTTCTGGACAATGGGAATTTCAATTGTTCGCTAAAGGTGCTAAAAAAGCTGGAGACGAAATTTGGATTGCTAGATATTTATTAGACCGTTTAACAGAAAAGTACGGTTACTATATTGATTACCACCCAAAACCATTAGGAAAAGATATGGATTGGAATGGTTCTGGTATGCACGCAAACTTCTCTAACGAGATTTTAAGAACTTGTGGAGATAAAGAAGTTTACGCAAAAATTTGTGAAGCATTCCGTCCTGTAGTAAAAGAGCATATAGAAGTTTACGGTGAGTTTAACGACCAACGTTTAACTGGATTACACGAAACTGCTGCTATTACAGATTTCTCTTGGGGAATTTCTGATAGAGGAGCATCAATTCGTATACCAATTATTGCCGTTGAAAAAGGCTGGAAAGGTTGGTTAGAAGATAGAAGACCTGCTTCTAACGGAGACCCATATAAAATTGCCGGACGTATTATTAAAACTGTTAAATCTGCAAAAGTTTAATAATACTTACTGTAGCAAGTTTTGTTCATATTAAAAGCACTTACTAAATGTAAGTGCTTTTTTGTTTATGGATGGTTTTAAAACTATCTATATATATTGTTTTACAAGTTGACTTTGTAATTTGAAACACATAACTTCGCTTATCGACTGATATTAAGTTATTAAAATGAACTCATATCACATAGATAAGCGCAAACCCATTAAATTTCGATTAAAACTTACCGCGAGTAAATACTAAAAACATAAAAATTCCATAGGCGATTACTAAAAAGAAGCCCTTCATTCTGCTAATTTGCATTTGCTTTGGAAGCAGAATTAGCGGTATTAAAACTGCCGAAAAACCTAACATCCAAAAAATATCACTCGATAGTATTTGAGGTTCGGTAACCGGAATAGGAGTTATCAAAGCCGTTAACCCTAGAACAGAAGCTATATTAAATATATTAGATCCTATTAAATTACCAAGCGAAATAGCTTTTTCTTGTTTAGCTGCCGCTATTACCGACGCTGCTAACTCTGGAACACTTGTACCTATTGCTATTAAAGATACTCCTATAACAGCTTCACTAACACCAATGGCGAGTGCAATTTCTTTAGATCCATCAACCAACCATTCACTTCCAAAGTACAGGGCGACTGCACCAATTAGTAACCATAAACCAATTTTAAAGTTTGAAACAACCGCCAACGATTCATCAACGTCTTCAATTATTTTATCTTTTTTTACACTTCTTATTAGAAAGACTAAAAATAGTATGAGGCCAATAAATAAAATGCCTCCTTCTAAAGCTTTTAAAACATTATCATTTTTAAGAAAATAATATAATACTATTGAAAAAACCATCATTACAGGCCAGTTGACTTTATAAAATGATTTATCGACTGAGATAGCACCAACCATGGCAGTAATACCTAATACCAACCCAATATTGGCAATATTTGAACCCACGACATTATTTATAGCGATTGCTGGCGACCCTGAAAGCGCGGCTTGCAAGCTTACAAGTAATTCTGGAGCCGAAGTTGCAAATGAAACCACCGTCATCCCGATTACCATTTTAGATATTTTAAACTTAAAAGATAAAGCCACCGATGAGCGCACTAAAAACTCACCTCCTACAACTAATAATATAAAACCTAGAATTACCAAAAGTAAACTCATGAATTAAATTTTTTACGAATATAATTGAAAGTAAAAAGTGAAGGGTTAAAAGTGAAAAGTTTTTTTAAAAACTTAAAATTTAGTTAAATAACTACTATTATAGTTGTATAACTATAAATATAGTTATATGTTTGTATTGCGTTAGGTATAGAAGTAAAAATCCTTTTTTGAGGAACGATAAAAAAGATTGAAACGAATAGCCTGACCTTTAGGTAACGCCCAAAATAAAAATGTAAACTAATTATGGAAAAATTAACCAATAAAGAAGAAGAAATAATGCACATTTTATGGAAGCTAGAAAAGGCTTTTGTGAAAGATGTATTGGCCGAAATATCAAACGACAAACCGCATTACAACACATTATCTACCATTATTAGAAATTTAGAAGACAAAGGTTATGTTGGCTATAATGCCTACGGAAAAACACACCAATACTACCCTATTGTGAGTAAAGAAGAATATAGAAAACGGTTTATGAATGTTGCCATTGATAATTATTTTAATAATTCGTACAAAAACATGGTATCGTTTTTTGCGAAAGAAGAAAAGATAAGTATTGAAGAACTAAAGGAGATTATTGCTTTAATTGAAAACGAAAAATAAGATGGAATATTTATTAAAAGTTAGTGCTGTAGCGGGTATTTTCTATTTTAGTTACAAGTTGTTTTTACAACGTGATACCTTTTTTGAATCGAACAGATGGTTTTTATTACTTGGGTTAATTAGTGCCTTTATTGTGCCTTTTTTAGTAATAACTGAATATATTGAATACACACCATTAGTATTAACTGATTACACATTTAACGACGCTGTAGTTAACAATAATGATGTCAGCTTTAATTTTAAAGATTTTTTACATACAGTTTATATATTGGGTATTTTATTCTTTTCGTCTCGCTTTATTTTACAAATAACGTCATTAGCATCTTTAATTTTTAAAAACAAAAAGCATAAATCTGGGTCCTACACTTTTGTAGTAACAACTGCCCAGGTTTCGCCATTTTCATTTTTCAATTGGATTGTTTACAACCCCAATCAATTTAATGAAACAGAGTTGGAACAGATTATTACACACGAAAAAATACATGTAAAGCAGTTCCATTCAGTAGATGTACTTATAACTCAAATTGCCTGTATATTACTTTGGTTTAATCCGTTTATGTGGTTTTACAATAAAGATTTAAAACAAAATTTAGAGTTTATAGCAGATCATGCAGCTATAAATTATTCTGGTTGCAAAAAAACGTATCAATACACAATGCTTAAAACCAGTTTGCCAATGCAACAATTAGCTTTAAGTAATAATTTTTATAATTCATTAATCAAAAAACGAATCGTTATGTTACACAAATCAAAATCAAAAAAAATCAATCAAATCAAATTTGCTCTAGTTGTTCCTTTAATCGCTTTATTCTTAATGGCCTTTAACACCAATAAAGTTTATATTGAAAAAGCAACACAAAACAAGGTTAACGTAAACAAATCAATTACAAATCAAGAAAATTCAGAAAGTAGTATACCATTTGTATTTACATCTAAAATTGATTCTTCTAAAAATGAAACAATAGCAAAAGATTTAATTGAAGTGATTGTGACAAAAGAAAGCACTGATGCCGATCTTGATAACATTGTTGCCAAAATGAAAAACAATGGAGTTACGATTAAATTTAAAAGTGTTAAGCGCAACAGTCAAAATGAAATTAGAGCCATTAAAATTAATGCTCAAACAAAAAACTCAAATGCAAATTTTGCATTGGATTCTGATGAAGCTATTAAACCGATTAAAATTTCATTTAATAAAAAAGATGACTCGATCTCTATTGGGAATGGTAAATCCCGTTATAAAAAGTTAGTCTATCAATATTCGGATGATGAAGATGATGATAGTGACCACAAAGAAATTCATAAAATTCGTGGTTCAAAAAATGGAAATAATGTGTTTATTATATCGGATGATGACGAGGTACACGAATTACATGGTGATGCTAATCACTTTCGAGATTCTGATGACAAAAAGAATCATTTTATAATTAAACGAAAGAAAGAAGTTGAAATAGATTCTGATGACGACGGTGAGTATGATGTAGAAGTCATTGTTGAAAATGATGGACATTCCGAAGATGAAGACATTATCATAATAAAAAAAGAAAGTGATGACAAAGAAGCTACAGGTAAAGAGTATAAAATCAAAACCATTGGTAAAGATAAGGTAAATAAGAAAATATTTGTAACTACCGACGATGGCGAAGAACCCTTATATATAATTAATGGGAAGGTAGTTGACAAAAAGGAATTCGATGCCTTGAATGCAGATGACATTGCGAGCATGAATGTTTTTAAAGGTGATGCTGCCACTAAAAAACATGGTAATAACGATAAAGACCATGTGATTAAAATAATCACCAAAAAGAAAAAGTAAACTTTTATAAAATTAATAGCATAAAAAACCTCGAACTTATAGTTCGAGGTTTTTTGTTTTCCATTCAAAAATTGGGTTTATAACACACTAAAGTAGAATTAAAAGTGAATAAATTATCAGTCAAAAAAGATGAAATGCACCAAATAAGCAATTTTTTTAACGAAAACGCCCTAGGATTTTAAAAACATGCCGAAATAACACATTTAATTATTACTATTTAAAATCATATGATACTATTTAGTTGTAATATATTATTTAAACAAAGACTATATGTTAATTATTAAAACCAATGTCATTTTTTTACTTACAAATTCGTATTCAATTTCATAGATTTTTATAAAATTTTTAGGTTACAATATTGGCTTCTGTGTATCTTCAAAAAATATTGATATCAAAATATTGTTTAACTAACTTTATAACATCAAAAATTATGATTGTACTTGCTAAAATTATTGTAGATCTAATATTAATTATTATTTCTATTTTTTCAATTCTTTAATTAAACAAAAGGTAAAACTTAGTCTAGAATAAGTTTTACTATTTTTGTAAACTAAACTTTTAAAGTGAAAAAGCAAATATTCAAAATTTTAGCAAAGGTTAATAAAGTAATCTTACCGAGTTATTCTAAAAAACAATTAGACTTAGCCACAGCAACAAAACTTCAACTTGCTATTATAGGTTGGAGGTGGTATATCACTAAAAACGCTCTGGATTAAGGCATTCCAATATTTTATATAAAAAAAGACCTTCAATTTCTTGAAGATCTTTTTCGTTTCGTGACCTCGACTGGATTCAAACCAGTAACCTCTTGAGCCGTAATCAAGTGCGCTATTCAGTTGCGCCACGAGGCCTTTTTTGTGGGTGCAAATATACTATTTTATTTAAAACTCTACCAAAATTTATTCAAATTTGTAATTCATTACTTTTGAATGTTAATATGTTATTATTCCAACAAAATCCCCAAAGGATATTTATTAATATTCATATTTACAATTTATAAATACATACATTCTTTTTAGATGGATTCTATTGAAATATTAGGCTATATAGGTGCCTTGATAGTTGGTTTAGTTTTAGGACTAATTGGTGGCGGTGGTTCTATTCTAACCGTGCCTTTACTAGTTTACCTTTTGGGGTATAATCCTGTGGTTGCTACTGCTTATTCATTATTTGTTGTTGGAACATCATCAATGGTAGGCACATTCCAAAAGTATAAAGAAGGATTGGTAGATATAAAAACTGGTCTTGCTTTCTCATTCCCTTCATTTATTGCTGTTTATCTTTCAAGACGCTATTTAGTTCCTGGAATTCCAGATACTATTTTTACTATTGGTGAATACCAACTTACAAAAGATATGAGTATCATGATATTTTTTGCAATAATCATGTTTTTAGCGGCGATTTCAATGATTAAAAATGGAAAAGATGACCATTTACTTTCCATAAGTCAACCTTATTATAAAACATTCGTTCAAGGATTAATTATTGGAACTATTACTGGTGTTATTGGAGCAGGCGGTGGCTTTTTATATGTTCCTGCTTTAGTAATTTGGGCTAATATACCTATGAAAAAAGCAGTTGGAACTTCGTTAATTATTGTTACTATTAATTCGCTTATTGGGTTTTTAGGTGACGTTCAAACATTAGAAATAGAGTGGGTATTTCTACTAACATTTACTTTAATTTCTATAGTGGGAATTGTAATAGGCGTTTTTATATCTAAGTTTATAAGTGCTGCTAAACTCAAAAAAAGTTTTGGCATATTCGTATTACTAATGGCTGTTTATATTTTATTTAAAGAACTTAAATAACAGCTTTATACAATTTTTGCGCTTAAACCAGCTTCAAGTAGCATTGAGCATCGTGGTTTTAAATCGTCGTACAAGCCTGTTTTTACAGTACACTTGCCTTTATAATGCACAAGCATTGCGCACTGCTCCGCTTGTTCTGCCGTATGATCACAAACGTAAATTAAAGTTTCAATAACATGATCAAATGTGTTAACATCATCATTAAATAAAACAATTTCATTTTGAGTTAATACTTCTTCTTCTAATAATAACTGTTCCGATATTTTCTCTTTAATACTCATTGTTTAATAATCTTTTGGCTTTAATTGTACTACTAATTTAAAAATTTTAATGATACCCAATTGTTTCTTTCGAGTTTTTCTTCAAATTTTAACAAATGCTTTTCACATTTATTTTTAATTAAAGGTATGTCATCACTATAAAACCCACTTAAAAACAGGATACCATTTTTATTAAGACACGACACATAAGTATCCATATCTTGAATTAAAATATTCCGATTGATATTAGCAATAATTATATCGTAATTTTTGTTTTTTAAAACAGAAGCATCTCCTTCAATCACCGTGATATTTTTGCAATTATTTCGGTCGACATTTTCTAAACTATTTAGGTAACACCAATTATCGTAATCTATTGCGTCAATAGTTTTTGCTCCTTTCATTTCTGCAAGAATTGCCAATACACCTGTACCACATCCCATATCTAAAACTGATTTATTTTTAAAATCATTTTTTAAAATATGTTGAATCATCATGTGTGTGGTTTCATGATGCCCGGTACCAAAACTCATTTTTGGTTCGATAATAATATCGTATTTGGTATCAAATTTATCATGAAAAGGTGCGCGAACAGCACATATATCGTCTACAATAATAGGATTGAAATTTTTTTCCCATTCGGCATTCCAGTTAGTTTGTTCAATCTCATTGAATGTATAAGTTATTTGGAATTCTTCAGAATTAAAAATTTGAATATCCTCCAAAATAGTGTCACTCCAGTCGTTTTTTTGAATATAAGCAGTTACCCCTTCATCGGTTTCAACAAAACTTTCAAAACCAGCATAGCCTAATTCTGCTATAAGAATTTCTACCGCTGGTTGAATTGGTTGTACTTTAAAATAATAGCCTAAATAAATATTGTTTGACATTTTTGAGTTTATATAATATTAGCAGATAAGCCCGCGTAAGCGATTGAAGTATTGTTGGAGCTCCTCAGAGAGAGCGACTACTGAAAGCGCGACCCCGATTTTCGGGGTAACGCCAAAAGTTTTAAATTATTTAAAACGCATTTACAATGGCAAAGAAATCGTCTGCATTTAGCGATGCACCACCAATTAAACCACCATCTACATCTGGTTTAGAGAAAATCTCTTCAGCATTTGCTGGTTTTACACTGCCACCGTATAGAATTGATACTTCTTCAGCGATATCAGCACCGTATTTTGTTGCTAATGTTTTTCTGATAAACGCATGCATGTCTTGTGCTTGCTCTGGACTTGCTGTTTCGCCTGTACCAATAGCCCAAACAGGCTCGTAAGCCAAAATTATATTTTGAAATGCAGCTGGACCTAAATGAAATAAAGCGTTCTTTATTTGATTCTCAACTATTTTTTCTTGATTGTTCGATTTTCTATCCTCTAATACTTCTCCAAAACAAAAAACAACTCGCATTCCTTTTGCTAAAGCCGCATCAACTTTTTTTGCTAATATTTCATCTGTTTCATTAAAATACTCACGACGCTCACTATGGCCTAAAATAACCGTTTCTATTCCAACACTTTTCAACATGCTTCCGCTCACTTCTCCTGTATAGGCACCGTTTTCAGCGAAATGCATATTTTGCGCGATAACTTCAATATTTGTGGATTTTAACGCTTGAAAGGCTGGATACAAATTTGTAAACGCAGGGGCAATCATTACCTCGGCAATTGATGTTTGGGTTTGTTTTTTTAAGTCTGTTAATAACGATTCGGTTTGCGCTAAATCATTATTCATTTTCCAGTTTCCGGCTACTATATTTTTTCTCATCTTTTTAATTTACCCTTTATATGATTAGGGATTTTATTTATTATTTATAAATGTTCTTTTATTCGTTTATCGTCTGCTCTTTCAGCTCTAAATAAATTGATAGTTCCTTGTTTATCAATAATCATATAACGTGGTATCCAATCTAAATCTAGAAACTCACCAAAACTACCTTTCCAACCGGATTGCATAAAATAATGCTCGCCAACCACATTGTATTTGTTTATGCCTTTTTTCCATGCTTTTTGACTTTTATCTAAAGATAAAAATATAAATGTAACGTCACTATACTCTTGCTGCAATGCTTTTACTTTAGGCATTCCTTTTAAACAATCGCCGCACCATGATGCCCAAACATCTATAAAGAGTGTTTGCCCTTGATACTTGTCTAGAATTTTACTGAAGAAAACAGATTGTCCTTCTAAAGATATAAATGAATCGTTTAATGCTTCCTCTGAAAATTGCGTTGGAACTTCTTTGTTACAACTAAATACTGTAAACATTATTGCTAATAAAAAAATCACTTTTTGCATAATAAATTATTCGAGCTTAACTTTTGGATCCAACCAAGCGTATATTATATCTACAAAAATATTGATAATTATAAACAATACTGCTATAATTAGTACCGAACCCATAATTACTGGCAAATCTAAAGTATTTAAAGCGTTTACTATCTCTTTTCCTAGGCCGTTCCAACCAAAAATGTACTCTACAAAAACAGCTCCAGCTAACATAGATGCGAACCAACCGGAAATTGCTGTTACTACAGGATTTAAAGCATTTTTTACGGCGTGTCTTTTTATAATTTGAAATTCACTTAAGCCTTTTGCTCTGGCGGTTCGAATATAATCTTGATTTAAAACTTCTAATAAGGAATTTCGCATAAGCTGTATAACTACTGCCAAAGGACGAATACCCAATACAATTGCAGGGAGTATTAAATTTTTCCATTTTATATGCATTGCTTCGCCAAAATCGTCCAGCTCGTAAAGGCTACCCGTCATTTCTAAATTGGTGTATTCATGTAAAATATACCCAAAAAACCAAGCAAATAAAATGGCGCTGAAGAATGATGGAATACTCATACCTAGAGTACTAAATATTTGAATTGTTTTGTCGAGCCACTTATCTTTATATAACGCAGAAACAATTCCTAAAAACACCCCTATAAATATCGCTATAATTATTGCTGATACAGCTAAAACAAATGTGTTAGGTAACGTTTCACCTAATACTTCACTAACTTGTTTACCTTGTTTGGTAAAAGATTCTCTTAAATAAGGTAACTTTAAAACAATAATAGTGTTTCCAAAAGTTACCAATTTTGAAGCGTTGTATTTGCCGGTTGTTAAAAATGTATAATCTTTAGAGTTATTTGAGTGAAAAGAAATTGGCGATAAATCATTAATATAATATAAATACTGTGTACTAATTGGTTTATCAAAGCCGTATTTCTGTTTAACCAGTGCTAATTGTTCGCTATCTTCATTTTGACCAAGCATCATTTGTGCAGGGTCGCCTGGTAACACATTAAATAAAAAGAAAATAACTGTGACTACTCCAAATAATGTAAGTATTGCGTAAGATATTTTATTTAGTAAGTAGCTTATCAGTTTTAAAATTATTTATAACACATTATTCTATTAACAGACTGTCGTTCTTTAATAACACATTCATATATCCAACATAATTACTATTTCGAGTTTTGTTAAGAGAATCTAAAACCTGTTTTTCGATTGTAAAACGAAGTTCCTTTATTTTATCTCCTTTTTCTAAAATATCTACCTCTGATTTTGTTGATTCTATACCGTCGATTAAGTATAATATATTTTCTTGTTCACTTTCCTCGAAAGAAACAGACTTAGAATCAACCTTTGGTAATTTTAAATCTTCTAGATCGTTCCAATGTACTTTTTGCATGACCGTACCTTTATTTAACTCTAAAACACCTGGATTTGAACGCACTACAGTTTTAAGTGCTTTTTCATCACATAAATACCATTCAAAATTAATTTTATAAGCTTCATTAATTCGTTGTTTAGTGTCTTGACCTGATGCAGTTAAACCAATAATTCTATATCCGTTTTTGTTAGCTTCATCTTGTAATGCTTTTAATTTTAACGCACCATCTCTTTCAATTTTTTCTAAACTATAGGATACTACAACAATTAAATGGTCTTCATTTAAAAAATATTCAGTCAAATCTTCGTCTCCAGTTTCTATCGAAAAATCATAAATTGGAGGCTGGTACCCTTCTTTAATAACCTTGGTATCAACGCTTACAAAATCACCGTCAACTGAAGGATAGGAGCCATTTGTAGTAATCGTCTTCTCTTCCCCATTAATATTAAATTTCCAATAGTATTCTATTATTGGTTTTGGTGCATCTTCAGGAACAGTCATCCCTTCAGTAATATTAGCTCCTTTTTTATATGCCCTAAAATCTATAGCTGGCAAATGCATAAGCACATGATAACCAAACCATAAACTAATTATAAAACTTAATAATGCTAAAATTGTGGTTGGTAATTTCCCAAATAGTGGTTTAAGGTGTTTTATTCCAAAAAACAAAATAAGTATAAAAAATAACAGAATAATATCTTTAGTAAAGCTTTCCCATGGTGTTAATTTTAAAGCATCTCCAAAACAGCCACAATCTTTTACTTTATCAAAATAAGCAGAATAAAAGGTTAAAAATGTAAAAAACACAATCATACCTAACAAGCTCCAAACTGTAAATTTGGGTTTATAACCTATTAACAGAAACACACCCAATACTACTTCTAAAACCACAACTAATACTGAAATCATTAAGGCATAAGGCTCTAAAAAAGGAATATTTAATACATCTTGACTAAAATATTCCTGCAGTTTATATGAAAACCCTAATGGGTCGTTCAGTTTTATAAATCCGGAAATAATAAATAAAACGCCAACTAATATTCGTGATAAGCCTACTAAATATTTCATACTACTTATTTAAATGAATTAAAGCAAAAACGGCATAGTTTATCATGTCTTGATAATTAGCATCAATGCCCTCGCTTACTAAAGTTTTGCCTTTATTATCTTCAATTTGTTTAACACGCAATAATTTCTGCAAAATTAAATCTGTTAAGCTACTTACGCGCATATCGCGCCAAGCTTCGCCGTAATCATGATTTTTATCTTCCATCAATTGTTTTGTAATGGCTACTTGTTTTTCATATAATTCCGTTGCTTCTTCGGTAGTTAAATCAGGTTGTTCCACAACACCTTTCTCCAACTGAATTAATGCCATTACTGAATAATTTATAATTCCAATAAACTCGCTAACTTCCCCTTCATCTACTTTACGAACTCCGTTTTGTTGAAGTCCTCTAATACGCTGTGCTTTTATAAAAATTTGATCGGTAAGCGATGGTAAACGTAATATTCGCCATGCACTTCCATAGTCACTCATTTTTTTAATAAACAAACTTTTGCAGATATCTATTGCCGCATCGTATTGTTTTGAAGTATTTTGCATAAATAAATTGAATTTTGCGTAAATTTCGCATAAATAATTAAAACCTTCAAGGTTTATGGTTTAAAGTTTTAAACTATGTGCCATCACCTTACAAAACTTAGTGAATGACTATAAATTGCAAAGGAGAATTAATTGATTTATCATCGCCAAAAGTAATGGGCATTTTAAACATTACGCCCGATTCGTTTTACGACGGTGGCATTTATAAAAGTGATTATGAAATAATAACTCAAGTTAATAAAATGTTGAATGAAGGTGCCACTTTTATTGATGTTGGAGCCTATAGTTCGAGACCAAATGCTGAAGACGTAAGTGAAGACGATGAGTTAAAAAGAATTCTTCCTATCGTAAAATTAATCCTAAAAGAATTTCCAGAAGTATTGCTTTCTATCGATACATTCAGAAGTAAGGTTGCCAAACAATGTATTGAAGCTGGAGCCGCTTTAATTAATGATATTTCGGCTGGAAAATTGGATGATAATATGCTCCCAACTATAGCAAATTTGCATGTACCATACATTATGATGCATATGCGCGGTAACCCAAAAACCATGCAACAACTAACGAATTACGATAGTTTAGTAAAAGATGTATTGTATTATTTTTCCAAAAGGATTGCAGCGGCAAAAGACTTAGGAATTGTTGATATTATTATTGATCCTGGTTTTGGTTTTGCTAAAAATTTAGAACAAAATTATGAGATCCTTAATCATCTCGAATTATTTAAAATGCTTGAAAAACCTATTCTTGCGGGAGTTTCAAGAAAATCCATGATTTATAATAAACTTGATATTACAGCAAAAGAAGCATTAAATGGAACCTCTGTTTTAAATACGGTTGCATTACAAAAAGGAGCCTCTATTTTACGCGTTCATGACGTAAAGGAAGCTATGGAATGTATTAAGTTAATTGAATCTTTAAATGCCTAAAATCAAATATATTTAATTAACCATATTTTACTAAATTTACCAAAACCCATTGCCTTTGGAAATTTTCAATGACTTATTAAAATTCTCAGTTGTAGATATCATAGATGTTATTCTTGTAGCACTACTACTCTACTACTTATATAAACTCGTTAAAGGAACGGTTGCAATAAATATATTTCTAGGAATTATTATAATCTATGGTGCATGGCGGCTTACGGATTTTTTAAACATGGAATTGCTCACCGGCATACTCGGTGGCTTCATGAAAGTTGGTATAATTGCTTTAATTGTCGTTTTTCAGCCAGAAATTAGGAAGTTTTTATTGATGGTTGGTTCAACAAATTTTAATAGACGACGAAAATTTTTAAATCAATTTAGCTTTTTAAAAGCAGAAACTTCAAGCGAAACAGATGTTGATGCCATTATATCGGCATGTAATAAAATGAGCATGTCGAAAACAGGTGCTTTAATAGTTTTTGAACGTAACAATAATTTAGATTTTTTATCTGCTTCGGGTGATGAAATGAATATAAAAGTAACCCAACCAATTATAGAAAGCATCTTTTTTAAAAATAGCCCACTGCACGACGGTGCTATTGTAATTAGTAATAACGTTGTAAAAGCGACACGGGTAATTCTACCAGTAAATAACGAAAAAAATATTCCTCAACGATTTGGTTTGCGCCATAGAGCAGCCATAGGTGTTACGGAAAAAACGGATGCTTTGGCACTAGTTGTAAGTGAAGAAACTGGGCACATCTCTTATTTTAAAGATGGTGAATTTGTGGTTTTTGAAGATACCGCTCAACTTAATACTTTTATAAAAAAGGATTTGGTATAATTGTTCGTGTGATGTCAGTCAAATGTCTGGCAATAATCATGAACATAAACAGGGCCATTGAGGTGATGATTGTCGCCAAAAATACAGCTATTAGTAATTAAGCTACTTCCTCTTTTAAAAACTGTACTTCATATAAGTTTTTGTAGAATCCGTTTTCTTTTTTAAGCAATTGTTGATGCGTACCTTGCTCTACTATTTGTCCAGCATCCATCACAATTATTTTATCGGCTTTTTTAATAGTTGCTAATCGGTGTGCAATTACAATTGATGTTCTTCCTTTTGTGATTTTATCGGTAGCATTTTGAATGAGTTGTTCTGAATATGAATCGACTGAAGACGTCGCTTCATCTAACACTAAAATACTAGGATTTGTTACATAAGCTCGTAAAAACGAAATAAGCTGACGTTGCCCTGACGAGAGCATCACTCCGCGTTCTTTTACATTATAATTATAGCCATTGGGCAAACTCATTATAAAATCATGAATACCAATATCTTTTGCAGCTTGATAAACTTTTTCATCCGATATATCAGGATTATTTAACGTTATGTTATTCAAAATTGTATCTGCGAACAAAAACACATCCTGCAGTACAACCGCGATTTGCGTTCGTAATGAGGCCAAAGTAACATCTTTTATATTTATGTTATCAACTGAAATAATACCATCTTTTATTTCGTAAAACCTGTTTAATAAATTTATAATAGTTGACTTCCCTGCTCCGGTAGACCCTACAATAGCGACTGTTTCGCCATTTTTCACATCAAACGAAATTCCTTTTAAAACTTCCTCGTCTTCAACATAACTAAAATAAACATTAGAAAATTTAATATCCCCTTTAAATGTATTTGCAACATGTGTTCCGGTGTCATCTATTTGTGAGGTTGTATCCAGAACATTAAATACCCTTGTGGCCGCAACCATACCCATTTGTAACGTATTGAATTTATCAGCAATTTGACGAAGTGGTCGAAATAACATTGGGATAAACATTACAAATGCTATTAAGTCTCCTTGCGACACATTACTACCTTCTAAAGCAACATTGAGTCCGCCATACCAAGCAACTAAGCCAATACTTACTGATGACACTAAATCCGCCAAAGGAAAGAATATTGAGTTATACCAAACGGTTTTAAGCCATCCTCTTTTATGCCTATCATTAATTGCTACAAAATTTTTATATTCTGTAGCTTCACGCGTAAACAATTGTAATATTTTCATTCCTGTTAAGCGTTCTTGAACAAATGAATTTAGGTTTGAAACCTCGTTTCGTACTTGTTCAAAAGCTTTTTTCATATACTTTTGAAATATTCGAGTAGCGTAAAGTAATATAGGGAGCATAATTATAACAATAAAGCTCAGTTTTACGTTGATATAAAGCATCACTCCAAAAACAACCGCCATAGTTAGTAGGTCTCTAAAAATTGTAAACAAGCCTTCTCCAAAAATATCGGCAATTCTTTCCATATCGGTTACTGCCCGCGTAATTAAAACACCAACCGACGAATTATCATAATACTTCATTTTAAATCTTAAAAGATGTTTAAACAATTTAACACGAACATCCATGACAATATTCTGGCCTAACCAAGAAGCGTAATAAATAAATAAAAGTTGAAACACCGTTTGTAGGATTAAAACGGCAAGCATTAAAATAATATAAAACAAAAAGCCTTTTTCTTCTTTATTAGCTATACTATCATCAATTGCATTTTTAGTTATATATGGGGTAGCAGAACTAAGAACTGCCAACGAAATAACTAATATTAAAAGAGCGAAAAACACTCCTTTATAAGGTTTTATATATTGAAACAGACGCTTAAACAGTCTAAAATCAAATTTACTTTCTATTGTTTTACTCATTTATATTTTTATATCTTCTGGATATGCTATGTTTAACAAATACAAACCATGAGCAGGAACTGAATAGCCTGCTTCACTTCTGTTTTTTGATTTTATAATGTTGTGAACATCGTTAATCGTTAATTTTCCCAACCCTACATTAATCATCGTTCCTACAATAGCTCTAACCATATTTCGTAAAAATCGATTTGCTTTTATTACAAAATGTAATTCATCATTTATAAAAACCCATTCCGCTTTTAAGATATCACAATTATATGTTTTTACATCGGTATTACTTTTAGAAAAGCATTGAAAATCTTTATACTCCAATAAAATTTTTGCAGCTTCATTCATCTTTATTACATCCACAGATTGCTTCACATAATAAACGCTATTAAATGTAAAAACATTCTTCTTTAATGATATTCGATATAAATAGGTCCTACTTATTGCATCAAAACGTGAATGTACTTCATCTTTAACTTTAAAAATATCTCGAATTGCAATATCCTTAGGTAAAAAGGAATTTAACTTATATATCAAGTCTGTCAACTCAAAAACAATGTGACTATCGAAATGTGCGAACATTTGTTTAGCATGAACTCCGGTATCGGTACGTCCAGCACCCATTATGGATGTAGCTTCACCAAGTATTGTAGATAAAGCTTTTTCTATTACTTCTTGAACTGATAAGGCATTTGGTTGATTTTGCCAACCATGATACGCATTACCATTATAAGAAAGTTCTATAAAATACCTCAAGCTATTTTTATACTTTTGATGAAACAACAAAGATAGCTAGTTTTACTTTTCTTATAAACACTACTATCTTAATAATATATTAAAATATTTAATCCTGTTTTATGACAAAAATATTATTACTCTCCGATACACATGGATACATTGATGATGATATTTTAAAGTATGTAAAACAAGTTGATGAAGTTTGGCATGCCGGTGATATAGGAGATTTACAAGTAACGGATAGTATAAAAGCTTTAAAACCATTAAAAGGCGTTTATGGAAATATTGATGATGCCAAAATACGACTGGAATTTCCTGAGCATAATAGATTTGCATGCGAAAATGTAGATGTTTGGATAACCCACATTGGTGGTTACCCTCCAAAATATAATAAAAGAGTAATTGAAGAGATAAAAAAAAACCCGCCCAAACTATTTATTTCTGGGCATTCGCATATTTTAAAAGTTATGCCTGATAAGAAATTAAATTTATTACATATGAATCCCGGCGCTTCGGGCAAACATGGGTTTCATAAAACACGCACTATGTTACGATTTACTATTAATGGTAATAAAATTGATAATTTAGAAGTAATTGAATTTAATAATAGGTATTAAAAAACCCAAAGCTTTCACTTCGGGTTTTTCGCACTAATACTACTAAGATGTTAGGTTTATCGTAATCTATCAACAGATTTTACAAGATCTTCATCCTTCTTGATGGCCTTATTGGCTAATGCCAATAACACGATAGATACAATAGGGAGAAGCATCCCAATACCTTTCTCAGAAACCGCCGTTTCTCCAGATACCTTTAGAGATTGATACACGAAAAATCCTAGTAAAACAAAGTTTAATATGATGTTAAGTCGCCCCAAAACAAATTGAGACTTCCTATTTTTAAACATAAAAATGGATAGCAAAGATAAAATAGCAGAACCCAAAAACAATCCTAAATAAAGAAAATCATCTTTAGCATACACACTAACTCCAGCATCTGTAATCCATAAATAAAACACAAATGTAAGTCCTGCTGAAACTCCAGCAGCACATAAAAGGTATATAGTTTGAATACGTTGTATCATCGCGTTTTTTAAAAACTAGACCGCAAAAATAATAGAATTAATGCTAAAAATTAAAATAAAGTTGTATAATTGCAGTAATAATTCACAACAATCGCAAAAACAAGCGGTTAATCTTCAGATTAAAAATCATTTTTTTTTAGAATAACTCAAGTTTGTATTCAACATAAATTATCCAATTCAACATAAATGTTTGAAATTTCACAATTAAAAGAAAAAAAACTCTCTGACCTACAAGAGATTGCAAAAAAATTAAACGTTTCGAAATATCGTTCGTTAAAAAAATTAGATTTAGTTTATCAAATATTAGATAAACAAGCCGCTGACCCAACTGCCGTAAAAACAGCTGTTGCTCCAGCAGAAGCTAACACCGAAAAACCAGTAGTGAGAAAACCTAGACAGCGTGTTCAAAAACCTGTTAAAGATCAAGTAAAAACAACTTCTGATAATAATTTAGATAATAAGGTTGAAACTTCAGAAAAGGTAGAAACACCTAGAAAAGAAAGTAAACCAAAACCAAAACCGGTACATACACCTAACCCTAGACCACAAAAGGATAATCAACAAAAACCAAATCCAAGAAATAAAAATCAACATAAAAATCAAAAAAACGGTAATGTTGACAGTGGTAATAAAGACAGCAGAAACCGCTATCGTGAGCCAGATTTTGAATTTGATGCCATTATTGAAAGTGAAGGTGTTCTAGATATTATGCAAGATGGTTACGGGTTTTTACGCTCATCAGATTATAACTACCTATCATCTCCAGATGATATTTATGTATCACAATCTCAAATCAGATTATTTGGGTTAAAAGTTGGAGATACGGTTTTAGGAAATGTACGTCCACCAAAAGAAGGTGAAAAATATTTCCCTTTAATTAAGGTGAGTAAAATTAATGGTCAGAATCCAAATGTTGTTAGAGATCGAGTGTCTTTTGAACATTTAACACCATTATTTCCACAAGAAAAATTCAACATAGCAGAAAGACAAAGTACTATATCTACGAGAATCATGGATTTGTTCGCACCAATTGGTAAAGGACAACGTGGTATGATAGTATCGCAACCAAAAACTGGAAAAACTATGTTACTTAAGGATGTTGCTAACGCTATAGCTGCAAACCATCCAGAAGTTTATCAAATGATTTTATTAATTGATGAGCGTCCTGAAGAAGTAACAGATATGCAACGTAACGTTCGTGGAGAAGTTATAGCTTCAACCTTTGATAAAGAGGCTCACGAGCACGTTAAAATCGCTAACATCGTTCTTGAAAAAGCAAAACGATTAGTGGAATGCGGACACGATGTAGTGATTCTTTTAGATTCTATTACACGTTTAGCAAGAGCATATAATAGTGTTCAACCGGCATCTGGAAAAATATTAAGTGGTGGTGTTGATGCTAATGCGTTGCACAAACCAAAACGTTTTTTTGGTGCAGCTCGTAACATTGAAAATGGAGGTTCGCTTACCATTATTGCAACAGCACTTACCGAAACAGGTTCTAAAATGGACGAAGTAATCTTTGAAGAATTTAAAGGAACTGGTAATATGGAACTTCAGTTAGATAGAAAAATATCTAACCGTAGAATTTTCCCTGCTATCGATTTAACATCATCTAGCACACGTCGTGACGATATCCTATTAGACGATGTTACAATTCAACGAATGTGGGTAATGCGTAAATACCTTGCAGATATGAACCCCGTTGAAGCTATGGAGTTTATTAATGAACGATTTAAACAAACAAGAAATAACGAAGAATTTTTAATATCCATGAATGGATAAAGTGACTAACTAAAATTAAAAAAGCCTTAACAATTAAATGTTAAGGCTTTTTATTTACTTCAATTTCTTGTACTATTTTATACTGTTTTATATCTAATAACTTTATTAATTTCATTCTAAATGATAATAAATAGACGACAATATTATTTCTTATAACTTCAAATTTTAATTATAAACGCGCAATAAAAAAGCCTCTCATTTCTGAGAAGCTTTAAAATATATAATTTGTAATGCTAATTATAGTGCCGCAACATGTTTCGCTAAACCAGATTTAAGGTTAGCCGCTTTATTAGCATGTATAATGTTTTTCTTCGCTAATTTATCAATCATAGAAACTACATCCGGAAACATTTTTTCAGCTTCTTTCTTGTTAGTTAAATCACGTAATTTTTTTATAGCACCACGAGTCGTTTTATGCTTATACTTATTAACTAAACGTTTCGCTTCGCTACTTCTAATTCTTTTTAATGCTGACTTATGATTTGCCATTTTATTTTTTTATTTTTTTAAATATTGTAGCCCGTAGGGGAATCGAACCCCTCTTACATGGATGAAAACCATGCGTCCTAGCCGATAGACGAACGGGCCATTTGTTTTAAGTTTATAACTTTTAAATAACGAATATTTAAAAGTTATAAAATCTTTCAAATAACTTACAATGTTTCCATTGCGGATGCAAAAATACAACTATTTTTAAATGTTGCAAGTGCTATATAATTTTTTTTTGAAAAAAAATATTTTAGTACGCTTTTGCGAATAATACTCTACGTTTCGAAGGGTTTCCAGTGTACACACACACACCTTCTTCCACCTTATCATCCAGAGGTATACATCTAATTGTCGCTTTGGTTATCTCTTTTATTTTGTCTTCAGTCTCAGCTGTGCCATCCCAATGTGCAGAAATAAACCCTGTTTTCGATTCCAAAACCTGTTTAAAATCTTCAAAATTATCAACTTCTGTGATATGATTATCTCTAAAATTCAATGCTTTATTAAACAAAGATTCTTGAATTTCTTTTAATAAATTTTCTACTGTTGTATTTAAATCACTTAACGAAACAACCGTTTTTGTTAAAGTATCGCGCCTTGCTAATTCTACGGTGCCATTTTCTAAATCTCTTGCACCAATAGCAATTCGTAAAGGAACGCCCTGCAATTCATGCTGTGCAAATTTAGCACCTGGTCGTTGCGTTGTTCTATTATCATACTTTACCGTTACACCTTTGGCTCTTAAATCCGTTATAATTCCGTTGGCTACATCAGTAATCGCATTCAAATCTTCTTCACTCTTATAAATTGGGACTATTACTACTTGGTTTGGTGCTAAACTTGGTGGCAATACCAGTCCGTTATCGTCACTATGAGTCATTATCAAAGCACCCATTAATCTAGTAGAAACACCCCATGATGTTGCCCAGACATAATCTTGTTTACCTTCTTTATTTGCGAATTTTACATCGAACGCTTTGGCAAAATTCTGACCCAGAAAATGTGATGTCCCAGCTTGTAATGCCTTACCATCTTGCATAAGCGCTTCAATACAAAACGTTTCTTCTGCACCGGCAAAACGTTCACTTTCAGTTTTTAATCCTTGAATAACCGGAATTGCCATAAATTTTTCAGCAAACGTTGCATATACATTATTCATTAATTTAGCTTCAGCCATGGCCTCTGCTTTTGTTTCATGAGCTGTATGCCCTTCCTGCCATAAAAATTCGGCAGTTCTTAAAAATAAACGAGTACGCATTTCCCATCGCACAACATTGGCCCATTGATTTATTAAAAGTGGTAAATCTCGATATGATTGTATCCATCCTCTATAAGTGTTCCAAATAATAGCTTCACTTGTTGGTCTTACTATGAGTTCTTCCTCTAGTTTCGCTTCGGGGTCCACGCGTAATTTCCCAGGTTTATCAGGGTCATTTTGTAATCTGTAATGTGTAACAATTGCGCATTCTTTAGCAAATCCTTCTGCATTTTTTTCTTCAGCTTCAAATAAACTTTTTGGCACAAATAATGGGAAATACGCGTTTTGGTGCCCTGTTTCCTTAAACATTTTATCCAGTTCTGCTTGCATTTTTTCCCAAATAGCATACCCGTATGGTTTGATTACCATACATCCTCTAACAGCCGAATTCTCTGCTAAATCTGCCTTAACAACCAGTTCGTTATACCATTTGGAATAATCCTCTGCTCTACTAGTAAGTTTTTTGCTCATATTAGTGTTTTGGCACAAATATTGTGATTTAATTAAATAATAAAATAGTTCAGCAAAACTAACTATTTTTGAGATGTTCAACAATTAAATTAAGGAGATATGCAATTTAACAACTACTTAAAAAGAAAAACGCCATTAGTAGCCTTGCTTGGTTTACTTTTTGGCTTAGTTTCATGTGGTTCGTATCAATACGTTGGTGTGGACAGTGACGGTATATATAATGACACCGAAATTCAAACTCAAAAGGTAAGAGTTGTTGATGAAGCTCCTGCAACGGCTCCTTCGAATAATAATTATTATCAAAACTATTTTAAAACCAAATCTATAGAATCAGATAATTTATACGCTGGTGATGCTATTTTTACTGATATTGATGAGTACACTAGCGATGATTATGTTGAAAGTGATAGTTTAATTGATGATAACTACCAAGGGTATGCTGGTTGGGGTCAGAGTAGTAATAACGTTACTATAAATTATATTGATAACGGATTTAATAATTTTTGGTGGAACAGACCTTATTATAGTAATTGGGGATGGAATGGCTGGAATAACTGGGGTTATTACAGTCCAGTTTGGTGTCCTCCTTTTTACGGTGGCGGTTTTTACGCTGGTTGGGGATTCAATTCTTGGGGTTATGGATATTATGGTTCTCCGTACAGATTTAATAGGTATAATAGATATTACGGATATAATGGGTATTATAACAACAGATATTATGGCAGAAACGCATCATATAATTCAAGCCGCAGAGGTAGCTATTATGCAAGTAATCGCTCAAATTTAAATACAAACAGAAGAAGTTCAGTTAGTTCGCGAAATACAGCGACATCAAAATATAATACATCTAGGAGAAGTAGTGTTAATTCAAGATCGGCAAATGCTAATAATGCACGAAGAATGTATAATTCTAATGGTGTAAGATCAAATACGGGTGTAACAAGAAGATCATCCGGTGTAACAAGAGGATCATCTGGTGTAACAAGAACACCTTCTACAAATTCTGCATCTAGATCTTCATCTTCTGCAGTTAGACGAAATTCAAGTACAGTTAATAAACCGACTTCAACAAGGAGAAATTCGCGCACAAACAGCGCTCCAAGAAGATCATCGTCTTCAAATAACTCTGGTTATTCACCAAACAGAAGTTCTAAATCTTCCAGTTCAGCCTCAAGATCATCGAGCAGGGGTAGAAGTAGTTCTGGATCATCAGGTGGTGGAAGAAGACGTGGTTAATATTCAAAAAGAAAAAAAATATTCTATATGAAAAAGTTAAATTTACTATTCATAGGTATGTTATCTATGTCTACTATTTACGCACAAGACATTAGCGATGCATTGCGATTTTCGCAAGACGAAATTCAAGGAACAGCTCGTTTTAGAGCATTAAGTGGTGCATTCGGTGCACTAGGAGGCGACATGAGTGCAGTAAGCTTAAACCCTGCCGGTTCTGCCGTATTTAGCAGAAGTCAAACTTCATTTACCGCATCAAATTTAGATACTGAAAATAACACAAAGTATTTTAATGGAATTGGTAATTCAAACAACTCTAATTTTGATATTAATCAAGCAGGCGCAGCTTTTGTATTTGCAAGTAGTAACAATTCGCCATGGCGAAAATTTACGCTAGCCGTAGCTTACGACCGAACAAATAATTTTAACAATAATTGGTTTGCGTTTGGGGACAACACTAATGATGATGGACAATTTAGCAACTCGATTGCAAGCTATTTTTACGATTATGCCGACGGAAAAAGACTGGATGAAATATCTGCTTTACCTGGTGAGTCGTTATCAGATGCTTATGGTGAAATAGGCGCCGTTTATGGGTACGCGCATCAGCAAGCATTTTTAGGTTTTGAATCGTTTATTATCGAACCAGATGATATAAATAATGATGCTAATACACAATATTTCTCTAATGTTGCTTCTGGTGATTTTAATCATGATTATACCTATGCTGCCACTGGTTACAATGGTAAAGTTTCGTTTAACGTTGCTACTCAATATGAGGATAATGTATATTTAGGCTTAAATTTAAATTCACATTTTATTGATTATAATCGTTCTACATTATTGTTTGAAGAAAACGCCAACTCTGGTTCAACAGTAGACTTTATAGAATTTGAAAACAATTTATCAACTAGAGGGAATGGATTTTCATTCCAATTAGGAGGGATTATGAAATTAAGTCCTGAATTTAGAGTAGGTGTATCCTATGATTCACCAACTTGGTATACTATTGAAGAAGAAACTACACAATATTTAGCCACAGACGGTAATAATGGTTTTATTGAAATTTTTCCTGATGTTGTAAATGTATATCCACAATATAAACTTCAAACACCGGCAAAAGTTACCGGAAGTTTAGCATATGTGTTTGCAAATCAAGGATTAATTAGTTTTGACTATTCTAAAAAAGATTATGGCAAAACTAAGTTTGAGCCCGAATCGGACGCTTTTTTTTCAGACCAAAACAATATAATGACTAATGTTTTAACCGATGCTTCCACATATAGAATTGGTGGTGAATATAAACACAAACTATTTAGTTTTAGAGGTGGTTATCGTTTTGAGGAAAGCCCATATGTAGATGGTGCAACTGTAGGCGATTTAAACGGGTTTTCTTTAGGTTTAGGTTATAATTTTGGCAACACTAAGCTTGATATTACTTATGATCAATCTGAACGTTCATTCGCTACCCCAATGTATAATGTTGGATTGATTGAAACGGCTAGCATTGACCGCAAAAACTCGAACATTACACTGTCTTTAAGTTTCAATATTTAAAAGTAGTTAAATACATTTTTGAAAATAAAATAAACCTTGAATGTAAAAATTCAAGGTTTTTCAATTTTTTAATGTAATTTAATACTATAAACACAGACAAAACATCCAACTTTAATTGTTTTCAAATAAAAAACATAACAAAAGTGTTTTGTTTATCTTTGCAGACTAAAATTAAGATTTCTTTTGAATAATGAAAATAAGAAATAACATAGAAGAATTCGAATCGTTAGGAGATGACCACATAGGAACATCATCAAATACACCATTGCGAAATGATGCATTTACACTTACAAACGAAGAAAAAATAGATATTATCAAGGATGATGTACGCCACATCATGGAAACTTTAGGATTAGATTTAACAGACGATAGTTTAAATGGCACACCAAATCGTGTGGCAAAAATGTTTGTTAAAGAAATTTTTGGTGGTTTAAATCCGAAGAAAAAACCTAGTGCTTCAACTTTTGAAAATAAATATAAGTACGGCGAAATGCTGGTTGAAAAAAACATAACTGTTTATTCTACATGCGAGCATCATTTATTACCTATTGTGGGGAAAGCACATATTGCATATATCTCAAATGGCACCGTGGTTGGCTTATCAAAAATGAATCGTATTGTAGATTATTTTGCAAAACGTCCGCAAGTACAAGAGCGTTTAACCATACAAGTGGTTAGAGAACTTCAAGATGTTTTAAATACCGAAGATGTGGCTTGTGTTATTGATGCAAAACATTTATGTGTAAATTCTAGAGGTATAAGAGATATTGAAAGTAGCACCGTTACTTCAGAATTTGGAGGAAAATTTAAAGAAGAAGCTACAAGAAGAGAATTTTTAGACTACATAAAATTAGATACTAAATTCTAAATTTAAGCCTGATTAACACCAAACCAACAATGCCACTTTTCGAAAATCAACAAATCCAGATATATAATTCACTTTCAGGTAAAAAAGAATCTTTTAATCCAATAACAAAGGGTTCCATTGGTATGTACGTTTGCGGACCAACAGTTTATAGTAATGTACACTTAGGAAATGTAAGAACCTTTATGTCGTTCGATGTTATTTTTAGATATCTTAAACATTTGGGTTATAAAGTGCGCTATGTTCGAAATATTACCGATGCGGGACATTTAGAAAATGATGCCGATGTTGGTGAAGATCGTATTGCTAAAAAGGCGCGTATTGAAGAAATCGAACCAATGGAAGTTGTTCAGCGTTATACAGTCGATTTTCACAACACATTAAATACGTTTAATTTTTTACCACCAAGTATCGAGCCTACTGCAACTGGACATATCATAGAACAAATCGAGTTAATTAATACTATTATTGAAAAAGGTTTTGCCTACGAAGTAAATGGATCGGTTTATTTTGATGTACATAAGTTTAATGAAACACACGATTACGGAAAACTAAGTAAACGTAAACTTGAAGATTTAATTCATAATACACGGGAGTTAGAAGGACAAAGTGACAAAAAAAATCCTCAAGATTTTGCACTTTGGAAACGTGCAGAACCACAACATATTATGCGTTGGCCGTCACCTTGGAGCGATGGTTTCCCTGGTTGGCATTTAGAATGTACTGCGATGAGCACCAAATATTTAGGAGAGCATTTTGATATTCATGGTGGTGGTATGGATTTAAAATTTCCGCATCATGAATGCGAAATAGCACAAAACGAAGCTGCTAAAGGTCAAACGCCAGTAAACTATTGGATGCATGCCAATATGTTAATTATGAATGGTAAAAAAATGGCAAAATCAACCGGAAATTTCATTTTACCAAATGAGATTTTTAGTGGTGATAATGCTAATATCTCCAAAGCATTTGCACCTAGTGTAGCACGTTTTTTTATGTTACAAGCCCATTACCGTAGTATTTTAGACTTTACAAACGATGGTTTATTAGCAAGCGAAAAAGGATTTTATAGATTGATGGATGCGGTTAATCTTTTAGAAGAACTTAAACCTTCTGACACCTCAACAATCGACATTGATACCTGGAGACAGTCTTGCTATGATGCGATGAACGACGATTTTAATTCACCAATATTAATTGCGAATTTATTTGAAGCTGTTAAGTATATAAACCAAATAAAAGAAGGCGATCAAACTTTAACAGCTGATGACTTATCAACTTTAAAAACAACAGTAAACTCCTTTACTTTTGATATTCTAGGATTAGAAAATGTTACTAAAAACGATTCTGGAACCGACAAACTTTCTGGGGCCGTTGAAGTTTTAATAAAATTAAGAAAAGAAGCACGCGCAAATAAAGATTTTGCTTTGTCTGATAAAATACGTGATGAATTGGTGGAAGTTGGTATACAACTTAATGATGGTAAAGACGGCACTACGTTTTCGGTAAATTAGTTTGTCGAGCGTCATTCTGAATTTATTTCAGAATCACATTATTTGATTTAAATAGAATGAGAACCTGAAACAAGTTCAGGTTGACCAAACGTTCAAAATGAAAAAACTCCTCATAGCACCGTTTCTATTTCTAATAAAAGTGTATCAAACACTGATATCGCCTATAACTCCAGCAACATGCAGATACCAACCTACATGCTCTCATTA
>NZ_JABDMV010000145.1 GCF_013001275.1 Flaviramulus sp. | reverse complement strand
TCAAGCAGAAGCGGTTGCAGATTTAATTTCAAGTGATAATGAAGCTTCTCATCAAATTGCAATTCAACAAATGCGCGGTGGTTTTTCTTCCGAAATATCTAAACTTCGTGAGGAACTTTTAAATTTTGCTTCCCTAATTGAATTGGAACTTGATTTTGCCGAAGAAGACGTAGAGTTTGCAGATAGATCTCAATTTAAAGACTTGGTTGAACGTATTCGTTTTGTTTTAAAACGCTTGATTGATTCGTTTGCTGTTGGAAATGTGATTAAAAATGGTATTCCGGTAGCGATTGTGGGTGAGCCAAATGTTGGTAAATCTACCTTGCTTAATGCGTTGTTAAATGAAGAACGTGCCATTGTTTCTGAAATAGCAGGAACTACAAGAGATACCATAGAAGATGAGATTTCAATTGGAGGGATAGGATTTCGATTTATAGATACGGCAGGTATTCGTGAGACTAAAGATGTAGTTGAAAGTATTGGTATTAAAAGGACCTTTGAAAAAATAGAACAAGCTCAAGTTGTTATTTACTTATTTGATGCTTCCGATTTTAAATCCTCAAGTTCAACATTTAAGGTAGAAATAGAAAAAATAAAAAATAAGTATCCGCAAAAACCGCTTCTAATCATAGCCAATAAAATTGATAAACTTTCTGATGAAGATAAATCAAAATTAGATGTCACCTTGAGCGCAGTCGAAAGGTCTCACTTTATTTCATTATCTGCAAAACATAAAATTGGAGTTGATACGCTGCAAGAAAAACTACTCAGTTTTGTAAATACTGGTGCATTAAGAAATAATGATACTATTGTTACTAATTCCCGTCATTATGATTCGTTATTAAAAGCTTTTGAAGAGATTGATAAAGTGCAGCACGGATTAGAATCTGGACTCTCTGGCGATTTGTTGGCTATCGATATTCGTCAAGCTTTATATCATTTTGGTGAGATTACCGGTGAAATTACCAATGATGATTTACTTGGAAATATTTTTGCTAATTTCTGTATTGGAAAGTAATTATTTTAAAATATTTTTTGAAGTAAAAAGCCCAGACTTTATAGGGGTTTGACTGGATAATGTGTTCTCAACAATCGATTTATTTTATAAATAATCGATAAAAGGCTTGTTTTTTACGATTAATTACATAAATTTGCTATATTAAACCCTAAATCGTAGTCATGAGAATCAAGATTATATTGTTCAGTTTTTGCTTTCTTTTAATGGCCAGCAGTGGCTTTGCTCAAAAAAAGAAAGTACCAAAAAGTATTATTAGCGAAAAAGTAGCTATTAAAAAGTACCATAATAAAGCAGAGTTAGAGACGATGCAAAAAGGAGCCTTATTAGGGCTTTATATGGAGCGAATTGAAAGCTTGGTAAAAACATTACCGTATATCGCTTTTGCAACCAAACCTGGAATAACTATGTCTAGTCTAGGAATTCCTAATGATAATGATAACAGGAAAATTCTAGATAATCAGTTTGAAGCAACAGACGATTATGTTCAATCGACCACCGAATTTCAAAATGAAATATTACCGTATTCTGATACCAACAATTTAGTTGCAGCGATTTTATTTTATGAAGAAATAATGAAATCCTTACATGAGTATAGCGAGTTCCATTAGATCTTATTAAATATTAAACGAATAAAAAGAAGCATAATTATATGCTTCTTTTTATTTCTACTATTGTGGGTGTTTTGTAACCGTAAAAAATATATAACAATCCTCTATTTTTATTGTTTATCCTTTCGTGTCATAATTACTATTAAAACCATATTAGTGTATTTCATCGATAATAAGTGTTAAAAAATAACATATATACTGTATTTTGTCGAAATAATTGGTATTTCATAGATTTTATTTTATTTTTGATTAGATATTGAAAACTTATTGCTAAAGCAGTAAATTATAAAAATTTAGTTATGAAAAATTTTACTCAAATAGTATTTATATTGTTAATTTCAGTTGGAAATGTGTTTTCTCAGCAAGAAAAAGGAATTACCGGTAATAACAATTGGTTAAGAAACTGGACAGAATTTAAACCTAATCAGGTTGATTATGGCGAACCAACTCAAATATTAACAGGAAATATAACAGCAGATGTAACACTTAAAAAAGGTGATATTTACTTATTGCTTGGTAGTGTTTTTGTGACTAATAATGCGACACTTACCATTCAGCCAGGAACGGTAATAATTGGAGATTATAAAACGAAAGGATCACTTACTATTTCAAAAGGTGCTAGAATTGAAGCAAAAGGTGTGATGACAGACCCGATTGTTTTTACCTCTAACCGAAGTGTAAAAAGAGCAGGTGATTGGGGTGGTGTAATTATTTTAGGAGATGCACCCATAAACAGATATGGCTCAGGATCGGCAGCTTCCTATTATCAGAATCTTAATGGTGCCGATTATGCTAACACAAATTATGGAGGAGATAATGAAATATGTAATTCCGGAATTATGGAATATGTTCGCATAGAATATGCAGGTAAAAGAATTTCTTCTGATAAATATTTTAGTGGTTTATTACTAGCATGCGTTGGTAGAGAAACAAGCATTAATAATGTTATGGTAAGTCACTCAGCTGGCGATTCGTACTTAGTTTGGGGCGGTCAGGTGAATTTGAATAGATTAGTTTCTTATAAATCGAATGGTACAGATTTTAAATTTAAATATGGCTCAAATTCTAAGATAAAAAATTCTTTAGCTGTTAGATCGCCATATATTTCAAGTCCTTTAGGTTCAAGAAGTCTTGAAGTAATTTCTTTTGACAAAAAAGAGGAATTTGATTTTTCAAATATTAAAACAAATGTAAAGGCGGTAAATTTAACACTTCTTAACGATAGTGATAGCTTAGAATCAGATATAAAAATGAATTTAGTAAAAGAGGCCATATACGTAGGCCAGGATGCTACATTCGAAATGGATAAAAGTGTTGTTTCTGGTTTTAATCCAGCCGTAATATTGGATAATGGAATTACAGTTAATCAAAATAGCCTAGAAAACATTGCATTTACCGATATGTATTTTAATAATTGCAAAGGAAATATATTTCTTGAAAACAATACGAATAATGAAGATTTAGAGAACTGGTATGGGAATGCAGCATTTTTTAATGTGTATTCAAAAAGTTCAAATACTGAAACATTTATAGATTTAAAAAATTCTAGAAGACCAGATTATAGATTACGAATTAATAAAATTATTGCATCTAATGAAGTTGATTCAGAATTAAGCTTCGATTAAAATGATATAAATGATTTAATTTTAATAAAACGCCCCACATCATTAAAATTTCCCGTATCGCTAAATAATTCGCTTCGGGAATTTTGTTGATTATTAAACACCTTTAATGACGTAAGAGTTTTTAACTCGAGTGAATATCAAGTAGTAATAGTTTTAAGACGTTTTATTATTTATTTAAAATAATATAGAATGAGAAACTTTACTATAATTAATATTGTTGTTTTTTTTATTTATTGCTATTCTGGAAATGTTTGGTCGCAAATAGTAATAAGTACACCTAGCTTAGGGTTTTCTCAAGCATGTGCAAGTCCGTCATTTAACACTTATAACGTATCATTTACCTTTTCACCCGAGACATCACTTGGTTCGTCAAATCAATTTAGTATTGAATTATCCGATGAAACTGGAAGTTTCGCAGCGCCAATAACTATTTACACATCAAATCAAGGTGAATATACATCGTCTCCGGTAACTTTAACTTTTTCTGTTCCAACAACAATTGCTGGTGAAGTTTTTAAACTAAGAATTAAAAGTTCTGACCCAGTTGCGACTAGCACAGGATCGGCATCCTTTCCAGCTTATTATAAAATACAAGACACACCGTTTTCAATTAATAATTTAATTTCTACTGGAGTTTATTGTTCGGGCGGCAGCTATATGTTAACAATTGATAACCCAGGAGATGCCATGAACGATTCTCCGTTACAATATCCATCATTAACTTTTAATTGGTACAAAGAAACAGGCTCGACAACTTCTGAGTTTGTGGCCACTAGTGAAGCATTGTTAGTGAATGAGCCAGGAACCTATTTTGTTGAAACTAATTACGGTTCGTGCACTTCTAACTCATATTCAAATCGAGTAACAGTTAGTGAATCAAGTGCAGGTTCAACTTCTGAGATAAGCTCAAGTTTAGGGAATCCTTATTGTTCAAGTGAAGGTGTTACAATTTTAAGTGCGATAAATGCCAATTCCTATCAATGGTTTAAAGATGGTGCTGAAATTTCAGGAGCAACAAGTCAAATGTACGAAACGAATGAACCTGGAAATTATTCAGTAATTATTGATTTAGGAGATTGTACGACTAACGCCAATATTAATCTTGAAAATTATGGCTTTTCAAGTAGTATTGATGTTGATGAATTTAATACAATTGATGAAGGCGAAACTTTAATAATTACCGTAACTACTGATGCTGTAAATCCTGAATTTAAATGGTATTTAAATGATAATCAGGTTTCTGGAGAGACCACAAATAGTTTTGAGGCATCTCAAAGAGGAAGGTATAAAGTAATAATTTCGCAAAATTCAGGGTGTGTAGCATCTAATGAATTTAATTTTTCAATTACCGAACCATTTCCAGACGTATCAAACATTCCAAATTTGATAAGTCCTAACGGTGATGGTATTAATGATACTTGGGTGATTCCTCAAGAATATGTAAATGGTACCAATACCGAAGTGATTATTTTAAGTTCACAAGGAGAAGTAGTTCTTCAAACGACTAATTATTTGAATAACTGGCCAGCCAATGAAATAAGTTTTAATGCTTTCAATCCAGTTTACTATTATATTATTAAAACAACTAATAATTCAACAAAAAAAGGATCTATAACAGTGGTCAAATAGCATGAAAACATATTTTATATATATGATTTTATTTTTCTTTACTTCACAGCACTTGCATGCTCAGGATGATGGGGCTGTTGCATTAAATTTGGCCATAAGAAATTCTTTAAAATTTAACAAATACGCTCTTAACCCAACTTTTAGTTTTGTAAGAGAACAAAATAAATATATTAGTTTTTCCAATAAACGAGAATGGGTTCAATTTGATGATGCGCCTCAAACATATTTATTTAATTATTCTGGAAGATTTAGAGAAAACATGGGTGTTGGGCTTGGCGTGTTTCAGCAAAACTATGGTGTATTAACTACATTTGGAGGCATACTTAACTATGCATATAATGTGGTTTTAGATAGAGGGAGTAATTTAACTTTTGGTACCAATTTAGGATTTTATAAAAGCGGGATAGACGATGGAAGTGTTGTAACAAACTTCTCAGACCCATCATTACAAAATATTCCATCTAATAGTATACTTACATTAAATCCAGGTATAAACTATGGTACTGAATTCTTTGACTTTGGATTATCAATAAATAATCTTGTAACATACAATTTCACTACATCAAAAGTCATCGAAGATAATCCACAACAAAGTATTCAAGGGCATATAATGTATACTGGCTATGTTAATAGTCGTGGATTTTTTGACGAAAGTAAATTTACTGGATTTTTTCGATCTGAATTTAATAAGGATAAAAATATTGTATCTGGAATCATAATGATTACCGTTCCCAAAGGTATATGGGCACAAGCAGGTTATAGTAGTTTGTTTGGTGTCTCTGGTGGGATAGGATTGAATATAACCAATCAAGTTGCTTTAGAATATAACTATGAGCAAGCGATAGGGAGTTTGTCATCTTTTGGGAATTCTCATGAAGTTACCTTAGCTTATAAATTTAAAAATAACGAGAAATATAATTATAGCGGTGACGACGACGAGCAGGCATTAATAAATCCAACTAAAAAATATAAGCCTGCTATTAAAAGAAGGTCACCAAACAAACCTATAGTAGATAAGCAAGAAGATAAAAAAATAGCCGAGACTCAAGCCAAAAAAGAAGCTCAAGTTAAACGCTTAGCAGAGGCAGCACAAGCCAAAGCAGAAAGAGAAGAACTTGCCAAAATAAAATCCGACGCTGAGGCGCTGGCAAAAATAAGAGAAGCTGAGAAACAGGCAATTATAGATGCAAAAAATAAAGCTTTTGAAGAGGCAGAGGCCAAAAGATTAGCAAATGAAGCATTAGTGAAATTAGAGGCAGAGAACAAAGCAAAAAGAGACGCAGAAGCACTTGCTAAAAAACGCAAAGAAGAGGTTCAAGCAATTCGTGATGCAGAAAATAAAGCAAAAGAAGAAGCACAGGCAAAGTTAGATGAAGATAAGAAAGCCCAAATAGAAGCTGAAGCAAAACGTTTAGAAGAAGTTAAAATGAGGGAATCAGCAGAAAAAAAGGCAGATACAGTCCAATTAGAAGGTGTATTAGTTCCAATTGCTAGAGATAAAAAAGCAATGGAAATAGAAAACTTAACCAAATTAACGACAGATTCTAATATAAAACAGCAAGATTTATTAATTAAATTAAACGATGCTGTAATTAATAAACAAAAGGATTTAAACGATTTAAAAGAAGAAAACGATTTAAGTGAGCAGGGTATTTTTAAAGGACCGAAACCTTTTAAAAGTGTGTCAGCTGAAAATGCCGCTATAGAATCATTAGTGATTGATTTAGACAACATTATTACTTCTCAGAATGAGAAAATATCAAAGTTAGAAAACTTATATGAAGATCGATTAAATACTGTCCCTAATCAAGAAGAAGAAATAAATGCTTTTTATTTAAATGAAATTCAAAAATTAAAAGCTGAACTTACTCAAGGTGTAAAGACCAAAGAAAATTTAATAACAAATTTACAAACTATTAAGATTGCTACTGATTTTGAAAGAAAGCGAAGAATTAAGCGTGCTGCTTATGATAATGAAGATGTTAGATACG
>NZ_JABDMV010000137.1 GCF_013001275.1 Flaviramulus sp. | reverse complement strand
TATTACCAATTCTTGTTTTAGGATTTGTACTAAGATATATTATAAAGGATAAATCTTTAGATAATTGGTCCCTTTTTGCATTTTCCAGCATTATCGGCGGAGGATTAGCAAATGTTTATGACAGAATAGTTTATGGTTCGGTAACCGATTTCTTGTTTATAGATTTAGGTGGCGTTTTTAAAACTGGTATTTTTAATATGGCGGATTTATCTGTAACTACAGGAATGATAATACTTATCATATTTAGCTTTAAAAAGAAAGCGTAGTTTCAAAATAAAAAAAGATTGATAAAATTCATCAACCTTTTTTTATAAATATTTAATTTTCACTATTTATTTTTCTCTTACTTTCTGTTCCCAATTCCAAGCGGAAAGCATCGCATCATCTAAAGTTAATTTCGTTTTCCAACCTAATTCATTATTAGCTTTATCAGTATCAGCAAAAGCTGAAATAATATCACCTTCTCGCCTACCAACAATTTTATAATTTAATTTTTTACCAGAAACTTTTTCAAAAGAGTTTACAACTTCAAGTACAGAACTTCCTTTTCCAGTACCTAAATTAAAGGTTTCGTAATTAGCTTTATTTTTATTTTTTAGTAATCGATCCAAAGCTACAACATGTGCTTTTGCTAAATCTACCACATGAATATAATCGCGTATACAGGTTCCATCAGGTGTTGGATAGTCATCTCCAAAAACTGATAATTTCTCTCGTAATCCAATAGCTGTCTGGGTAATAAAAGGCACTAAATTTTGAGGAACTCCAATTGGCAACTCACCAATTTTTGTAGACTCATGTGCCCCTACAGGATTAAAATAACGCAATGCAATAGCTTTAATATTTGGCGTCACTTTACATGTGTCTTGAATTATTTCTTCTCCAATTTGCTTAGTGTTACCGTAAGGTGATTCGGCTTGTTTTACGGGTGCATTTTCAGTTATTGGCAATTCATCAGCCTGACCATATACTGTACAAGAAGAACTAAAAATAAAACTTGCACTAGGGAGTTTTTTAAGTTCTTTTAGTATATAAACCAAAGTACCAATATTATTTTCGTAATACATTAATGGTTCTTTAACACTCTCTCCAACTGCTTTACTTGCCGCAAAATGAATAACACCTTTTATATCGTTATGCTTTTTAAAAAAAGTTTCAACTTTGTCTTTGTCTTTGAGATCTAACTTTTCAAAAATTGGAGTTTTTCCTGTAATCGCAATAATTCCATCTAAAACCTCAATTGAAGAATTTGACAAATTATCGATAATAACAACCTCAAATCCTTCATTTTGTAATTCAACTACCGTGTGAGAGCCAATAAACCCTAAACCACCAGTTACTAATATTTTATCCATTTATAAATTTTATAATTGTTGACGTAATAAATTGTATTTGTTCGTCATCCAATTCCGTATGCATTGGTAATGAAATTACTTCTTTTACTAGTTGATTAGTTACCGCAAAATCTGCTTCATTATATCTGTTATCCAAATATGCTTTTTGCTTATGAAGCGGAATTGGATAATATACTCCACAAGGTATATCGTTCTCATTTAAATGTTTAACAAGTGCATCTCTATTTGTCACTTTTATTTTTAAAGTATATTGATGAAATACGTGGCAATCACATGTGTCACAAATACCATCGCAACCATTAACAGTTATAGGAGTAACTATATTTTCTATATTTTTAAACGCCTCGTTATACTTTTTTGCGGCGTTGCGCCTTGCATTATTATAGCCATCTAAAAGTGGTAATTTCGCGTCTAAAACTGCCGCTTGAATACTATCCAAACGCGAATTAACTCCTACTACATCGTGATGATATCGTTCATACATTCCATGATTTACGATACCTCTTATTATATGTGCTAAATCATCATCATTTGTAAAAATAGCACCGCCATCTCCATAACATCCTAAATTTTTAGAAGGAAAAAAGGATGTAGCTCCTACATTACCAATAGTTCCTGCTTTTACTTTTCTTCCATTTTTATACGTGTAATTAGCCCCGATTGCTTGTGCATTATCTTCAATCACAAATAAATTATGTTCTTTAGCTATTTCCATTATAGCTTCCATATTTGCACATTGTCCAAATAAATGAACAGGAACAATGGCTTTTGTTTTTGAAGTAATGGCTTTTTTTACTGCTTCAATATTAATATTAAAGTCATCTTCATTAACATCAACCAATACCGGCGTAAGTTGTAACAGTGCAATAACTTCTACAGTTGCTGCAAATGTAAAATCGGCAGTAATAACTTCATCACCAGGCTTTAAACCCAATCCCATCATAGCTATTTGTAAGGCGTCAGTACCATTTGCACAAGGAATAACATGCTTAACACTAAGGTATTGTTCTAGATTTTTTTGAAATTGATGAACTTTTGGTCCATTAATAAATGTTGTAGTTTCAATTACCTCTTGAATTGCAGGATTAACAACATTCTTTATGTCGTTATATTGACCTTTTAGGTCAACCATTTGGATTTTCTTCATCTAAAAAAAATTATAGTCTTTCAATATTAAGAAAAGTAAAAGCTAATTTTATTCACATTACCAATGTGGGTTTATAGTTAACAAATCTACAAAATTCATATTCGCAAACCAATGAATTTATTTCAAAGAAACGTATTTTAGCACAAACAATTCCATTGAACTTAATTTACAACATAGCAATTAATTTTATACAATTCGCACTAAAATGTTGTGCACTATTTAATGAAAAACTTAAAAAAGGGGTTGTTGGTAGAAAAAACACTTTTACTTTGTTACGTCAGAATTTATCAGAAAATGATAAATCAATTTGGTTTCACTGTGCTTCTTTAGGAGAATATGAACAAGGCTTACCCGTTTTTAAAGAACTTAGAAATCATTACAAAGATCATAAAATTGTGCTTAGTTTCTTTTCTCCTTCGGGCTACATAATTAGGGAAAATTCTCCTATCGCAGATGTTGTTGTTTATTTACCAATCGATACAAAACTAAATGCCGGTAAGTTTTTAGATATCGTTAACCCTGAACTAACAATTTTTGTAAAATATGATTTATGGCCAAATTATTTACTTGAGTTTAAAAAAAGAAATTTAAAGGCCATATTAATTTCTGCTTTATTTAGAAAGAATCAACCTTATTTCAAATTTTACGGAAGTATTTTTAAGAGTGCATTATTCGCTTTTGAACATATTTTTACTCAAGATGAAAATTCTAAAAAGCTACTTGAATCTATCAATTATTACAAAGTAACCGTGTCTGGTGATACTAGGTTCGATCGTGTTTCTGATCAATTAGAAATTGATAATTCGTTAGATTATATCGAAAAATTTAAAAATAATAAACTTTGCATTGTGGCCGGTAGTACATGGCCAGAAGATGATGCTCTATTAATTAATTTTATTAATTCAGAAGCATCTGCAAACGTAAAATTTATAATTGCTCCTCATAATATTAAGTCTTCACAAATTAAAAATATTCAAGATAATATTGTTGGCGAAACAGTTTTATTTTCAAAAAAAGAAGGGAATCAGTTGCCTCTCGCTCGAGTATTTATTATTGATGCTATCGGAATTCTTTCAAAAATTTATAGCTATTCCGATATTGCTTATGTTGGAGGCGCTGTTGGAAATACTGGTTTGCATAACTCACTTGAGCCTGCCGTATTTGGGGTTCCTATTATTATTGGAAATAATTATGAAAAATTTCCAGAAGCTAAAATTATGATTGAGAACGGTGGAATGTTTTCAATAAATAATCAGCAAGAATTCAATATTATATTAAAAGAATTAATAGAGAATAAGGAAAAACGACTAAATGCTGGCTCAGAAAACCGTTTGTTTATTAAAAAAAACAAAGGTTCAGTCATCCAAATACTTAAGTATCTTCGTATATAAATTGTTTGCACTTTAACTTGCATTACAAAATTGAATACATTTTTATTATGTTTGCATAATTAAGTATTGAATTTATATTCATAATCTATAATTAACACTAAAACAAGAACAGATGAAAAAATTATTATTAAGTAGTATTTTATTGTTAGCTTTAAGTTTAAGCTTCACGTCATGTAGAGATACAAAAAAAGGTGAATCAATAGAAGACGCTATTGAGAATGCTGCTGATGCTGCTGGTGATGCAGTTGACAACGCGGCTGATGCTGCGGGTGATGCCGTAGATTCTGCTGTTGACGCCGCCGATGATGCTGTAGATTCTGCTGTTGATGCCGCAGGTGATGCTGCTGATGCCGCGGGTAATGCCGTAGATTCTGCTGTTGATGCTGCAGGTGATGCTGTAGACAACGCAAAAGCAAAAGCAGGTGATGCTGTTAAAAAAGCTGGCGATGCTGTTAAGAAGAAAGCAGATGAGGTAGCAGAGTAATAATACTCTATACAAAACAAGCAAAAACCGCCGTTTGGCGGTTTTTTTGTGCTTAAATCTTAAAAATTACATAGTTACAGTAACATTTCTTTTATTTGTTATATTAGTTTATTTCTAATACTAAGTCCCAAAACACTAAAATAGTATGCAATTTATTTATAGAGCGTTTGCTTTTTTATTTCTTTTTTTTATTTCTGTACCTACGAGTATGTCACAGGAAAACAATATTGCTACAACATTTAGTCAAGATGGTAGTTTATTTAAAAACTTTGCGGACGAATCTCAAGCTATTGCACAATTTAAAGAGAACGATGATTGCGTGGTTATTAGCTATTTAGGCAGTTACACGTATAAAATAAAATATAAAGGCTCTGAAGGTTATGTTACAGATGAATTTCTGTTTGTTAATGAGGAAATGATGGACTTGTATTTTGATCACGAAGAAAAACAAAGACTGAAAGCAATTAATGAAAAAGAACAGCGGAGAAAAAAAATACAAGAAATTACCAGAGCCGCGGAAGAAAAAAAAGCTGAGCTGAACAGAATCGATTCTATTGCTAAAGCAAAAGTTGAGGAAGAAAAACGACTACTCGCACTTGAAAAAGAGCGAATCATACAAGAACAATTAGCGAAACAAAAAAGACTCGACTCTATTGCTAAGGTTGAGGAAAACAAACGATTACAAGCGCTTGAGAATGAACGAATCAAACAAGAGCAATTAGCGGAACAAAAAAGACTAGACTCTATTGCTAAGGTTGAGAAAGAAAAACGATTACTAGCGCTTGAGAATGAACGCATCAAACAAGAACAATTAGCGGAACAAAAAAGACTTGACTCTATCGCTAAGG
>NZ_JABDMV010000124.1 GCF_013001275.1 Flaviramulus sp. | reverse complement strand
GGGCCATACCTAACATCATTACAGTATCAATTTCTTTTACGCCTGCAACGCCGTTATAAAGTGTTTCGATTGATTCGTTTATCATGGGCATTAAAATACGATTGGCCACAAAGCCAGGGTAATCATTAACTTCAACCGGCACTTTACCTAAAGTTTTAGAAAGCTCCATAATGGTATTTGTCACAGTATCGCTAGTACTATACCCTCGAATAATTTCAACCAATTTCATTATTGGAACAGGATTCATAAAATGCATCCCAATAACTTTATCAGGTCGTTTAGTAACGGCCCCAATTTGAGTAATAGAAATAGAGGAAGTGTTTGTTGCTAATACCGTTTTACTAGAACAAACGTCATCAAGCTCCTTAAATATTTTAAGTTTTAAATCAACATTTTCTGTAGCTGCTTCTACAACTAGATCAACATTTTTTACGCCATCAGAAATATTCTTAATAGTTGTAATGTTCTCTAAAGTGTTCTTTTTATCAATTTCTGATATTTTTTCTTTAGCTACCATTCTATCTAAATTCTTAGCAATGGTATCCATACCACTTTTTAGTGATGCTTCGTTAATATCAATTAAGTTAACTTTAAATCCGCTTTGCGCAAACGTATGGGCAATACCGTTTCCCATAGTGCCGGCACCAATAACTGCAACATTTTTCATTTTAAAAACAATTTATAATTTGAGTTGCTACACGTAAAGCTTCCGTACCATCATGGAGTGTTACAACAGGAGTTGAATTTGTATTTATGGCATCAGCAAAGGTTTCTAATTCATCTAAAATTGAATTATTATCTGCCACTTTCGGGTTATCAAAATATATTTGTTTTTTGATGCCTTCAGCATTTTGAAGAATCATATCAAAATCTCCGGGGTTTTCTGGAGCATCTTTCATTTTAACAACTTCACATTTCTTAGTTAAAAAATCAACCGATATATAAGCATCTTTTTGAAAGAAGCGTGCTTTTCTCATTTTTTTAAGTGAAATTCTGCTGGCTGTTAAATTGGCTACACAACCATTTTCAAACTCTAATCGTGCATTTGCAATATCTGGCGTATCACTAATAACTGATACACCACTAGCTGAAATAGTTTTTACTTTAGATTTTACAACACTTAAAATAATATCGATATCATGTATCATTAAATCTAACACCACAGGAACATCCGTTCCTCTCGGATTAAACTCAGCTAAACGATGCGTTTCAATAAACATTGGCGAATTAATTTCATCTTTTACCGCCAAATATGCCGGATTAAAGCGTTCAACGTGTCCAACTTGTCCACGCAGATTGTTTTCTGCCAAAAGTTCTCGAATATGTTCCGCTTCTTCAACAGTGTTGGTAATGGGTTTTTCAATAAAAATATGCTTGCCTTTTGAAATAGCTTGTTTTGCACAGTCGTAATGTGAAAGCGTTGGTGTTACTATATCAACCATATCAACAGCATCAATAAGCGATTCAATAGAATTGAAAAATTTATATCCAAATTCGGCTTCTACTTTTTTACCATTTGTTTCATCTGCATCATAAAATCCAATTAAATTGTATTTGTTAGATTGATTAAGAAGTCTTAAATGAATTTTTCCGAGATGCCCAGCACCAAGTACACCAGCTTTTAGCATATTTATTACGTTTTCAACAAAAATAAGATAATTAAGGTATGAATTTAGTTATTTGAGATGAATTTTTCGACATAATAGTATCGAAAATAAAATCTGAATAAATAGTTTCAAGCGTTAAATTGTTTGACTAATTTTAGCAATCAAAATGCCAATATAATTTGAAAGATACTTTTAAGCACAAAGGATTAAGACAACAATTAGTTAATATTGTAAAAAACAAAGGAATAACCGATGAAGCTGTTTTAAAAAGCATTGGAAAAATACCAAGACATTTATTTATGGATTCGGGGTTTTTAGAGCATGCTTATCAAGATAAAGCATTTCCTATTGCAGCCGACCAAACAATTTCGCAGCCATATACCGTAGCTTTTCAGACCGAATTATTACAAGTTAAAAAAGGTGATAAAATTTTGGAAATTGGTACTGGAAGCGGTTATCAAACTGCTGTTTTATGCGATTTAGGAGCGAAGGTTTATAGTATTGAACGCCAATTGGAATTATTTAAAAAAACGAGTAAGTTTTTACCAAAATTGGGCTATCGCGCAAAGAAACTTGTTTTCGGAGATGGCTACAAAGGCTTAAAGGAAGAGGCTCCTTTTGATAGTATTATAGTAACAGCAGGTGCACCTTTTGTTCCTAAGCCATTATTGAGTCAATTAAAAATAGGAGGAAGGCTTGTAATTCCAGTGGGTGATGATGTTCAGGTAATGACACTTTTTATTCGAAAAGGGACCAAAGATTTTGAACAACATGAATATGGTGAGTTTAGGTTCGTGCCTCTGTTAGAAGATAAAAATTAGATTTCCTATTTGTCAGTTAGAGTGAAACACTGAGCAACGACGTGTTTTGTATCGAGAACTATTTGGAGTTAAATTTTTTCTTAGACAGATTTGGCAACTTATCATATTCATTATTAATCAAAGCTTGTTTTTTAGCTCTCGACCATTTTTTAATTTGCTTTTCAGTTTAAATGGCACTGTTCGGATCTGTATATTCAGCATGAAATACTAAATTTAAAGGCCTTCTAGAAAAAGTATAACTATCTCTATGTTTACCAGATTTATTTTCAATGAGTCTTTGATGTGAAACCCATATAATAAGTTCCACAACACATTCTAAAATATAAACAAAGTAAGTTTTCATATGGAACAATTCATTCTTAAAAAGCTTCTCGATACAATTCCGATGAAAAATCGGAATCACTAGAAGTGACATTAGAGGGAGATTTTAAAAAATTTATAAGTCTTCTAAAATATTTGTTTCAAAACCATCAATACTTTTAGAGTTTCTCTCTTTCCAGTAGCTGTTAATTTTTTCTTTACCCTGTTTTTTAGACCATGAATTTAATTGCACACGTTCTTCTTTAAAGTCCATAAAAGGAATGGAATATCCACATGAATTGAGGACTGTATCTATATCCATTTCAATAATTTGCCTAGATCCTACATTTTTTTCAAACAAGCTAATATGTTTTTGAAATTCAGCATCGCGTTCATGATAAATTTTTGCATGACCGTAAAGTCTTATTATACGTGGTTTACCCTCAAAAGCACAAAACATAATGGTCATTCTATCATCTTTTATAAGATGCGCTGCTGTTTCATTGCCGCTTCCTGTTAAGTTTAGCCAAACGAGTTTTTTAGGACCTAAAACACGAAGCGAATCGTACCCTTTTGGTGATAGATTAATATGGCCATCTTGAGCAGCAGTCGCTACAAAAAATACCTTTTGCATATTTATAAACTCTTGTAATTCTGGCGATATGTCTTTTTGTAATTTGCCCAATTATAATAAAGTTTAATTTAAATATTTTTTAGGAATAGGATTGTACTTAGTTTCATGTGTCCAATAAACATTAATAATCCACCAGCGTTTCCCATCGTTTAATAATTGAATGCTATTTATACCACGCATAAAAGGGGTTTTTTCAGATTCACTATAAAAAGCTTCATATGTACTAAATACTTGGGAAATATTTCCAAAAGAATCCACTTGTCTGTGAATTTCTTTTTCAACAAAACCAGTTTCAACAAGCCATTTCCCTGAACTTTTTATATAATCGTCTGGTTTTAGAAACCGCACTTTAAAATCTCCAAATTTATCTTTTCCGGCCGGTATTAATTTTGAATCAGGTTTAAATAAATATTTAAACTGTTCCCAATTACGTTCTACACCTTTTTCCCCAGAAATAACCTTGTATAGCGCTTTGATTGTACTATCTAAAGTTAATACAGATGCACTATCAATTTTCTGTACAACAGCTTTTTTTTCTGAAGTTTTTTGCGCCTGTGCTGCCACCGTAGCGAGACAAAGAAATAGAAGAGTCAAAGCATTTTTCATAACGAAATTGGTATAAATTATTTATATATTTTTTTAATTCTATCAAGGTTCCGCTTGTTGTCACGATCTTTTATAGTTTCGCGTTTATCAAACAGTTTTTTACCTTTTGCCAACGCTATATCTAATTTCGCGAAGCCTTTATCATTAATAAATAAACGTAATGGAATAATAGTAAGCCCGGAATTCTGTACTTCTTTATTCAATTTTTTAAGCTCTTTTTTATTTAAAAGCAATTTACGTTCGGCTTTTGGTTTATGGTTGTAGTAATTACCAAATGCATATTCTTGAATGGTCATATTAATTACAAAAAGCTCACCACCGTCGTTAAACTCACAAAAACTTTCTGTGATAGAAGCTTTTCCGCTTCTTATAGATTTTATTTCCGTGCCAGTTAAAACAATTCCAGCAGTGTATTTATCCAATATTTCATATTGAAAACGAGCCTTTTTATTGAGTATGTTTATTTTTTTTTGCATGAAATACAAAACTACATAATTTTACGAAGTTACGTTTTGAAATCTGTCAATTAAAAAATTGAATATTCTATAACTTTAACATAAAGCTATGTTAAACTAAATGTCGTAACAGATATTTATTTTTAGATTTAGTAAAAATCAACCATCATGAAGCGCAAAGAGTTTATTAAGTCCGTTGGAATTTCATCATTAATTCTCCCTACATTTCCTTTATTTTCCTTTACCAAACCACAGGAAGAACCGCAATTAGATAAAGCCGTTGTTCAAAAATTTGTTGGTGCATCGCATGGACAATTTGAGGTTGTAAAAGAATTACTCGAAGAACATAACACTTTAATTAATTCGTCACACGATTGGAGGCATGGCGATTTCGAAACCGGTTTAGGAGCGGCAAGTCATGTTGGAAACAAAGAAATAGCCACGTATTTATTAGAACGCGGCGCTCAAGCTAATATTTTTACGGCGGCTCTTTTTGGTAAAATGGACATTTTAAAACCAATGCTAGATTTTATGCCCAGTTTATTGCACGCAAAAGGGCCACATGGTTTCACCTTATTGCATCATGCTGAACAAGGCGACGACGAAGCTATGGAAGCAAAAGAATATTTACTTTCATTGGGCTTGAAAGAAACAAAAATAGCATTGTATTAAGCACATTTTTTTTATTGACTTCCCGCAAAACATTTGTATTTTTGATTTTCAAATTACAATGTCAATTTCAATAGATATAATATGAATTCATACGATGTGGCCATTATAGGCTCTGGTCCTGGCGGATATGTTGCAGCCATACGATGCGCACAATTAGGAATGAAAACTGCCATTATAGAAAAGTATTCTACTTTAGGCGGAACCTGTTTAAATGTTGGTTGCATTCCAAGTAAAGCCCTTTTAGATTCTTCTCATCATTATGAAGATGCTGTAAAGCATTTTGAAGAGCACGGTATTGATATTCCGGGTGATATTAAAGTGAATTTAGAAAAAATGATAGGGCGTAAGCAGTCTGTTGTCGATCAAACTACTGGCGGTATTGACTTTTTAATGAAGAAAAACAAAATCGATGTTTATCACGGTTTAGGAAGCTTTAAAGATGCCACTCATATAAAAATTGCTGGCGATAAAGCCATTGAGATTGAAGCTAAAAATACGATTATAGCAACTGGAAGCAAACCTTCAAATTTGCCGTTTATCAAATTAGATAAAGAGCGTGTAATTACATCAACTGAAGCATTAAAACTAACAGAAATCCCAAAGCATTTAATTGTTATTGGTGGAGGCGTTATTGGTTTAGAGCTGGGCCAAGTGTATAAGCGCTTAGGTGCCGAGGTTACAGTTGTAGAGTATATGGACAGAATTATTCCAACTATGGATGCTGGCCTTTCAAAAGAGTTAAACAAAGTATTAAAGAAGGCTAAATTTAGTATAAATGCTTCTCATAAAGTAAAAGCTGTTGAAAGAAAAGGTAAGGAAGTTATTGTAAAAGCAGATAACAAAAAAGGAGAAGAAGTTGTTTTTAAAGGCGATTATTGCTTAGTTTCTGTGGGGCGTCGCCCATACACTGATGGATTAAATACTGAAGCCGCTGGAGTTAAAGTTACCGAAAGAGGTCAAATAGAAGTAAACGAGCATTTACAAACATCTGCAAGTAATATATACGCTATTGGCGATGTAGTAAAAGGCGCGATGTTGGCGCATAAAGCGGAAGAAGAAGGTGTTTTTGTTGCTGAAACATTAGCGGGTCAAAAACCACATATCGACTATAACTTAATTCCTGGAGTAGTTTATACATGGCCAGAAGTTGCTGCGGTTGGTAAAACCGAAGAGCAATTAAAAGAGGCCGGAGTAGAATATAAAACAGGGTCTTTTCCAATGCGAGCTTTAGGTAGAAGTAGAGCAAGTATGGATTTAGATGGATTTGTAAAAATTCTAGCCGATAAAAAAACAGATGAAATTTTAGGTGTTCATATGATTGGTGCCCGTGCGGCAGATATGATTGCTGAAGCTGTTGTTGCTATGGAATATCGTGCTTCTGCTGAAGATGTATCGCGTATGTCTCATGCACATCCAACATTTACCGAAGCTATAAAAGAAGCTGCTTTAGCGGCAACTGACGATAGAGCGTTGCATATTTAAATCGAATAAATAGCAT
>NZ_JABDMV010000043.1 GCF_013001275.1 Flaviramulus sp. | reverse complement strand
AACATAGCCCGCAATTGCGGTATTTGATAAATACCATGGCCTTTTTATATTAAAACTAAACGAATCAACATTTTTAGTTACTATATTTCCAACCTTAGCCCTTACCTTGAACACATAGTCGCCATGTGGTAAATTTTCAAATATAGCTCGAGGATTGCTAGACCAGCCGCTCCAATTAGTATGTAACCCTTCCAATACAAATTGATACTCCGTATCGAGATACTTATCAAACTCCGCTACACTAAAAGTAAATTCAATGTTATTTTCTTCATGCTTAAAATATCCATCAGTTTTTTTATCAATAACATTTGATTCAGAATTTAAGTTCCAATTGGTAATTCTGTTAATTGATACATCATATAATTTCTTTTCTGCTTTGTCTAGATCTAAAACTATAAATCCATTCGACGTTCCTATTATATATTTTTGGTCACTTATATATGAAATGTTCTCATATCCAGCTAAACCCATTGGTAAAGAATTAGAAAATGCTACTTTATTTACTCTTGGGGTATTACTTAATTTTCCTGGGGCTAAATAATTTAAATTATTTTTTGAGAACCCCCATAAAGCGTTAGTAGGAGGAGTGTGCACCAATCTTCCCGATGTGTACTCATTTTTTGTAAAAAATTCACTTAATAATGTGTCTTTAATAAATTTGTTATCTGGACTATTGTATTTAAAAACCCCTTCATTATAAGTGTATAGCAAATCGTCTTTATACTTTATCAGGCTCGAATTGTATTCTTTTCCAGTTGTTGGAATTTTTTCAACTTTTGTCGCTTTAGTGAAATCTTTATCTACTTCAATTTTAAAAACGCCCTTATATTCGTGACTAACAAAAACAGAATTGTTATAAATTTCAAAAAACTTACTTGAAAGGCCATAGCCTTCAATTTTATTTCTTAAAACCCATTTACCATTGTTGTTTTTAAGAATATACAGCCCATTATAATTACCTTGTAAAAGTAAATCTTCCCTTCCTTCTAAAGGCTTAATGTTCCATGTTCCTTGTTGAAAGCCTTTTATTTTATCGGCTTTATCATTGTTAATTACTGAGGTTCCTGTGTCGTGCCCACAGAATAAAGTATTGCCTATTTCAACCAAACACCATACTGATTCTTGAATTTCTACAATCTGTTTAAATTCTTCTTTGGAATTTATTTGCTTGTAAAACAATCCTTGGTTAGTTCCTAAATAAAGGTGGTCATTAAAAACGGCAGATGCATGTACGGTACCAATTTTTCCCGCTTCATCTAGATAGATACTAAACGGTGAGTCAATATTTATACAATTAATACCGCTTTCTAAGGCTAACCATATATTGTTTTCATCATCTTCAAAAACCCCATGAACCGTATTGTTGCTAAGGCCGTGGACAATGTCCATATTGTAATCAATTTCGCCGTTGGGTGTTAAGTGAATGACACCATTGGAGCGAGTACCTAATATGAAACTACCGTCCTTTAATTGAATACTACGAAATACACTTACTTCTGAAAGTGATATATTTGCTTGAATATCCCATTTAGAAAGTTCATTGTTCTTTAAAATGTAAAATCCGTTATTTTCTGTATTAATTAATAAATTACCATCTATACTAAAAATATTTACGAGTCTATTATTTATTAAAACAGGATGATTTGAAACTAATTTAGCCGTTCCGTTTTCTATTTTAAAAACACCTTCCTTTGTTTTTTGAAAATATATACTATCACCAACTTTAAATATTTTATAAATAATTGATTCGGACTCAATTATATTATAGACCTCGTTAGTCTTATTATAAATATATATTCGATCTAAAGATTGAAACAAAATATAATCATCAATACTAATAATATTCCAAAATTCTTCATCGTCTAAAAACTCAATTTCTAGTTTTTTTGAAAGAGACGTATAAGATAATAAACCATATTCATTCTTTTTCCAATAACCAAATTCGTTATTACATCCTGTAAATATAAGATCGTCAATAACACTAACTGAACGAATTATTGTTTCATTTGGAGATGTATACACCTGCCAATTGGCTCCATTATACTCAAGTAAGCCTTTGTTGTTTGCTACATATATATATTTATCTTTAGATTGTGATATGGACCAATTTTGAGTTTCTGCTCCATAATCTTTTGGAGTAAAAATACTAATAGGTGGGCGCTCTTGAGTATTAAGCGCTGCGGCGTATAAAAGAAGAATACAATATAAGGTGAGTTTAATTAGCTTCAAACCTACATAATATTAGTTGTTGCGGCACTAATGTAGTAAAAATAACTCTTACCGGCTTAAATGTATAGTTAATGTATAGAAAAATTAACTATACAACATTGTATTTCAGCAAAAAACCCATTATGGCTAATGGGTTTTTTCGTATTTTAATTTATGGCTCGTTTTTTACATTCTTTTTACTCTTCCGCCTAAAACTTTACTTTCTTTTACCATTTCTGGATTGCCATAAATAAATACATCACCACCAACTCGAATTTTAACATCTACAAGTTTTGAAGCATTAACATGCGATTCGCCAGCGGCATTAATTGAGACTTCTGTATTTTCTGTTTTTAATTTACTTCCATGATATTGACCGCCTGTTAACAAAGAAATATTTTGGTTTTTTGAGCTTCCAGTAGTAGTAACTACTCCTCCGGTTACTGCTTTAACGTTTGTGTAAGTTGTATTAATTGGTACTTGAATTGTACCACCTTCTTGAGCTTTTAAATCAATCTCGAATTGTTTTATTACATCTTCAGAACGTACAGTAGCTCCTTCATTAACATCAACAACATCAACAGACGTATAAAATAATTTAACAAATGTTTTATTGCCATCGAAGGCTTCCTTAATGCTCATTTTTATTTTTAATACGCCATTTTTGTTATTTACAAGTACATTTTTAGCGTTTTCACCAGTGATTATAAGCTTATTTTCATTCGAATTTATAAGGTCCACTTGAATTAAATCGTAAACTTTTAATTCAGAAAATTCACCGATTGTTTTTTCAATGGTATTTTGTGAAAATAAAATTGATGATAAAAAAAATAAAAAAATGGTACTAAAACGTGTTTTCATAATATTATTATTTTTTATAATAACGCAAAACTATCAATAATTATTCCCGTGTAAAAAGCTTTAAGAAAACATTATAATTAACAATCCTTAATTTACTTGTTCGTCACTTTTACCTAAAAGTTTAAAATCGAGATGCTTTTTAACTAAATCGGTATTCTTTACTTTTACAACTACTTCATCACCAAGTTGATACATTATTTTCGTATTTCTTCCAACCATCGCATATTGTTCTTGGTCGAAAGCATAATGGTCATCTTTCATATCTCGAACACTTACCATGCCTTCACATTTATTAGAAATAATTTCTATATAAATTCCCCAGTCGGTTACTCCTGTAATTACACCTATAAACGTTTCATCTTTATGATCTTGCATGAATTTAATTTGCATATACTTTATAGAATCTCGTTCCGCTTTAGTGGCTAAGTTTTCCATATTACTGGAATGTTGACACTTTTCTTCAAAAACCTGTTCGTTAGCAGATTTTTCACCATCTAAATATTGTTGTAACAACCTATGTGCCATAACATCTGGATACCTACGTATTGGTGATGTAAAGTGACTATAATAATCAAAAGCTAACCCATAATGCCCAATATTATGAGTTGTATATTCAGCTTTACTCATGGTTCTAATAGTCAAAGTATCAACTAAATTTTGCTCTTTTTTACCATTTACTTCTTTAAGTAAATGATTAAGTGAGGCTGCGGTGGTTTTTCTGTCTTTAAAATTAAGTTTATACCCAAATTTTGAAACTATTCCTTGTAAACTAGCAAGTTTACTATCATCTGGTTCATCATGTACACGATAAACAAAGGTTTTTTTAGGGTCTTCCTTACCAACAAACTCGGATACCTTTCTATTTGCTAATAACATAAACTCTTCAATAAGTTTATTTGCGTCTTTACTTGTTTTAAAAAATACACCTACTGGATTTGCTTGTTCGTCTAAATCAAATTTTACTTCAACTTTATCAAATGAAATTGCACCAGAACTCATACGTTTTCTACGCATAATTTTAGCTAGCTCATCCATTTTTAAAATAGCATCAGTAATTTTTTGATCTGCTTTATAATGATTTCCTGTTAAGGAAACTTCTGCAGGAATCTCGTTGGTTCTAGATTCGATAATAGCTTGTGCTTCTTCATATGCAAAACGCGCATCGCTATATGTTACAGTTCTACCAAACCATTCGTTTTTTATTTCACTTTTATCATTCATTTGAAAAACAGCAGAAAATGTTAGCTTTTCTTCATTTGGACGTAGTGAACAAGCATTATTTGATAATACTTCCGGAAGCATTGGTACCACTCTATCAACTAAATAAACCGATGTGGCGCGCTCGTAAGCTTCATCATCTAAAACCGTTCCCTCTTGTAAATAATGTGATACATCTGCTATATGGATTCCTATTTCAAACAAACCATTATCTAATACTTTAAATGATAACGCGTCATCAAAATCTTTAGCGTCCTTAGGATCAACAGTAAACGTTAAATCCTTTCTCATATCACGTCGTTTTTTAATTTCTTCGTTTGTGATAGAGGTGTCTAATTTATTTGCAAACTCTTCAACCTCGTGTGGAAATTCAAAAGGTAAACCATATTCAGCAAGTATTGCGTGTATTTCAGTATTATGCTCACCAGGTTTACCAAGTACTTGAATTACTTTACCATATGGCGAATCGGCATTTTCTGGCCAATCTTCAAGTTTTACTAATACCTTATCACCATCTTCAGCCTTGAATATTTTATTTATAGGTACAAAAATATCTTTGTACATTTTATTACTATCAGCTACTACAAAAGCAAAATTCTTTTTTTCTTGAATTTGAATAACACCAACATATTCGCTTTTTTCGCGTTTTACTATGTTGGTAATTTCTCCTTCTAATTTACCTCTATGGCGACGCTTATAAACATAAAATTCTACTTCATCACCATTTAAAGCTTTGTTAATATTATTAGATGCTATAAAAACATCATCATCAAAATCTTCACATATAATATATCCATTGCCTTTTGCGGCTAAATCTAATTTTCCTATATGGTATTCTGTATTTATAACCGCTTTAAACTTTCCGCGTTCTACTTCTTCAATTTCTTGTTTCCCTTGTAAATCTCGAAGTTTTTTTATGATTTGATTTCTACTACTGGCATCATTAACACCAAGTTTGGCAGCTATTTGTTTGTAGTTAAAGGTTTGGTTTCTTTCTTTTTTTAATATACTTAAGATTGTATTTGTAAGGTTGGAAATACCATTCTTTTTGGATTTCCCTTTTTTCTTTCTTGTCATGTAATTATTGTAATCATATTCCTTTCCTAAGATATAGGAAATTGTGTTATTAAATAGCGTTATTTTAGGAGAAGATTTGCTATTTATTTTCAGCAAAGCTACAATTTTAATATTTAACCTAGATATGTTATTGTTAAATCAAAGTTATCCACATTATATATAACATAATTATTTTCTTTTATAAATTTAAAAATATAAATGGTGGTTATTATAGTGTGTTAATATGTGATATAACTTTTTTAGGTTTTGTTTTGATAACTACTAATTTTAATTCTATTAAAAGTTAATGAACATGTAAATATTATTTAACACGTTCATTTTTAATGATTTTGATCATTTTATACACAGCTGTTAACAACCTAAATTAACTATTTTTTACTTATAACTTTTTAATAATTTATGTTTACATCTATCAATATTGCACCTTATAAGATTTACAAAAAAAGTGACTTAAATTTTTGGTGAATTGAATGTTGTTTTTGATTGGAAAAATAAATGGATATTCAATATTTTTATTTTATAAAACAATAAACAGTTATTAACAACTAATGAATATAGTAATACACATTATTTATAATTACTACCTTTGTAAATAGATATAATAATAAGTAAAAAATGAATATTTCAATAGGTAATGATCACGCTGGAACAGAATATAAATTTGCTATAATCAGCTATTTAGAATCTAAAGGTTATACCGTTACAAACCACGGAACCGATAGTAATTCTAGTGTAGATTATGCTGACTTTGTGCATCCTGTTGCTGAAGATGTTGAAAAAAATAAATCTAATTTTGGAATTTTAATTTGTGGTAGTGCTAATGGTGTTGCTATGACTGCAAATAAACACCAAAAGATACGAGCTGGTTTATGTTGGAATAAAGAGATTACCGTACTTACTAGACAACATAATAACGCTAATATTTTATGTATTCCTGCTAGATTTACCGCAATTATTCAAGCGGTTGATATGGTTGATGTTTTTTTAAATACAGCGTTTGAAGGAGGTAGACATCAAAACAGAATAGATAAAATACCTTTATCTTGCTAAATGGGACACAACCATTCTCATAATCATACACACTCACATAATGATTTAAAAGGACGTAATCTTTTTATTTCTATTCTTTTAAACATTCTAATTACGGCAGCACAAGTTATAGGTGGTGTTATTTCTGGAAGCTTAGCGCTTTTAAGTGATGCCTTACATAATTTTAGCGATGTACTTTCGTTAGTAGTAAGTTATTTTGCAAATAAACTTTCAAAAAAACAAGCCTCGCTCCATAGAACATTTGGATATAAGCGTGCGGAAATTTTAGCTGCTTTTATTAATGCTTCAACTTTAATTATTGTTGCAGTTTTATTAATTATTGAAGCTATAAAACGTTTTCAAAATCCACAAGAAATCGAATCTAACTTAGTTATTTGGTTATCACTTTTAGGTATTATAGCGAATGGTTTAAGCGTACTTTTATTAAAGAAAGATTCTGAAGCCAATATGAATATGAAAAGCGCATACCTACACTTATTAACTGATATGATGGCAAGTGTGGCAGTGTTAATAGGTGGTTTGTTAATGAAATATTACCAAGTGTTTTGGGTAGATAGTGTATTAACTTTTGCGATTGCTTTATATTTAATTTGGATGGGGTTCGATTTATTAAAAACATCAACAAAAGTTTTAATGTTATTTACACCAGAAACAATTCCTGTAAAACAAATTGTAGAAGAAATTAATGCTTTTGAAAGTATAAAAAATGTACATCATGTCCATGTTTGGCAATTAAATGAAGAAGAAATTCATTTAGAAGCACATATTGATTTTAATAATGATATTACTTTATCTGAATTTGATACAATTTTACATCAAATAGAGGATCTTGTTTTTAGAAAATATGATATAAATCACGTAAATATTCAGCCAGAATTTAATAAAGAAGACGCTAAAGATGTGATAGTACAAGATTAAACAATGTTAGAAATAAAGGTTAAAACATTTGAAGAATTAACAAAGCAAGAGTTGTACAATGCGTTACAACTACGCAGTGAAGTATTTGTTGTAGAGCAAGATTGTGTGTATCAAGATATCGATGGGAAAGACCAAAAATCTATTCATATTTTAGGCTTTAAAAACAATAAATTAATAGCATACACGCGTATTTTTGAACCAGGTGATTATTTTAGGGAAGCTAGTATTGGTAGAGTAGTGGTGGTTAAAAATGAACGTCAATTTAAATACGGATATGATATTATGGAAGCTTCTATTCTTGCAATTAAAAAGCACTATAATCAAACGCTTATAAAAATTTCAGCACAGTGTTACCTGAAACAATTTTATACAAACTTAGGGTTTAAAGCTATAGGAGAGGAGTATCTTGAAGATGATATTCCACACATAGCCATGTTAAGAAAATAGTTAATGTTTTAAAGAAAAATGTCCCTTTAAAGCTTCTCCAGAATTTAAAATAATTACATACCAATAATCATCACTGGGTAAAATTTTACCATTGTATGTGCCATCCCACCCAGAAGAATTTGGAAGTAAAAACTTTATAAGTTTCCCATACTTGTTATAAATAGTAATATTATTTACAAGGTTATTATTGTCTATAACTTTCCATAAATCATGACTTCCATCATTATTTGGAGTGAAATATTTGGGAACATAATAATCAGCATCAGTTATTAAAACTGTAAAACTTGACTCATTATTATCACATATTGTTTCATTATATATAAAAATTTTTTGTGAAGATGATATTACAGCTCCAGCGCTTAGCATCGTACCACTTCCTCCAGTTTGTGTATAATAGTTACCACTAGTTAAATTAGGTAATGTATAAGGCGTGCTACTTATTATATTATCAAGTTTATCAACATTAACAGTGTTTGCACAATCACTTTGTGCTGAAACATAATTTGGAAAATTAGCAGGTTCCCAATTATTGGGAATATTTGAAGGATTGTCTACAACCACGCAACCAAGGGAATTATTTAACCTAAAGTCGGCAATTGAAAACATGTTATTACCGTTTTTAATATTAAGTCTACATAAATTATTGTTGTTACAATCTATTACAACCAAAGATGTATTTTTTGATAAATCTAATTCAGATATTTTATTAGTATAGCAAATTAACGTGCTTAATTTTAGGTTTTTACTTGGGTCTATTGCGGTTATTTCATTTTCCTCACAAGAAATATAGGTTAAATTTATATTTTTAGAAATATCTAAAGATGTTAACAGATTCCTTCCACATTGCATTCTGTCTAAATTAATTAGATTAGTAACATCAATAAAAGA
>NZ_JABDMV010000020.1 GCF_013001275.1 Flaviramulus sp. | reverse complement strand
TCCAAAAAACAATCTCCAAATCTGTTTCTTTAATTTCTTCTGGAATGTTTATTTTAAAACTTCTAGTAAGCCAAATCAGCATTAAAATTGAAGCGATAATTAAATTAAAACGTCGCCATTTTTTGTTTAGAAAAATAGACAATAATAAAGTAATTAGGATAATGATTGGCAATGGAAATGTATAAAAATATAATGATTCCCAATAACCTCGTTCTTTAAAAAAGAAATGAATTAATAATAATGTAATAACAATCATTCCGTTTATTAAGATGTATAGAGCTTTTATAATTTTTAACATCTAACGTAATGAATAACCTTTGGCAGCCCACCACGGGTGCAATTCAATTTCTAATCTTCCAGCTTTTACCATAGGATCCGAATTAGCCAAACTATCAGCTATTTTTAATGTTGGGACATTGTAAATTGTAACCCCTCTAATGTCGCCTTCATCACCAAAAGGCCCAGAAATATCAGCATAACCGAGTTCGTACATTTTACTCAAATGGGCTAAATGTTCTTTTTGTAATTCGGCAGCTTCTTCTTCATTTTGTCCTCTAATTGGTCCTTTTTTTAAAAATGCCATAAAATACTGTTGTATTAACAAAGTGTCCTTTGTTTTTTCATCTACATAATCAAATAATTTGAAGCCTTTTGAGGTTAATTCTTTTTTAATCTGTTTAACCGTTTTTACTTCTTCTATTATTTCAGCTGTACTAGAAACTATCGAATCTGTTACTTTCTCAATTTTATTAACAGGATTGTCCTTCTCATCAGCAATCCCTTCTTTTGTTTCTTTTTTGCATCCCACTACAATAAATGTTACTATAAATATCAATATAAATTTTCTCATTTTTTCCACGTATTAAAAGGTTGTTTACTTAATTGTGAATTATAATATTTTATATTTCCTGTAACTTCGCTTCCTAACCAATTCGGTTTTTCAACAGCCTCATTTTCATGTTCCAATTCAACTTCTGCAATTATTAATCCTTTATTTTCTCCAAAAAACTCATCAACTTCAAAAACATGTTTTCCAACTTGAATGTTATACCGAGTTTTATTAATAATAGTTGGTTCGCACAGTTTTAATAGTGTTTCAGCTTCAGGTTTGGAAATTTCTTTTTCCCATTCAAATCGTGCTAATCCATCTTTTGATGATTTTCCTTTTACGGTTATAAACCCTTTATCATCCTTTAGCCTTACTCTTACAGTTCGTTCCTTATTTGAATTTAAAAATCCTTGAATAATAATATATTTCTTAAAAGCTTCTTTTTTGAAAGCCTCAGATTCGATTAAAAATTTGCGTTCAATTTCTATCATAAAATATATGCAATTGTAGACTTTGATACCATATAAAATTTCACTTTTTAAAATGTATTTAATGTCTAAATTTACATTATGTTAAACGATTTACCAATAAGAAAAATTATTCATATAGATATGGATGCATTTTATGCCTCGGTTGAACAATTGGATAACCCAAAAATTAAAGGTAAGCCAATTGCTGTTGGCGGTGGAGGTAAACGAGGGGTAATTAGCGCGGCTAGTTATGAAGCCAGAAAATTTGGTGTGAAAAGTGCTATGGCTGGAAATTTAGCTATAAAATTATGTCCTGAATTAATTTTTGTAAAGCCAAATTTTGACAGATACACAGAAATTTCTAAAAAAATCAGAAAAATATTTTATGATTATACTAGTTTGGTTGAACCACTCTCGCTTGATGAAGCATATTTAGATGTTACCGAAAATAAAAAAGGGAACCCAAGTGCTTCTTTAATTGCAGAAGAAATAAGACAGCGAATTTATAATGAAGTTGGATTAACGGCATCTGCCGGAATATCCATCAATAAATTTGTAGCTAAAGTAGCTAGCGATTATAATAAACCAAACGGGCAGAAAACAGTAAATCCGGAAGAAGTTATTGAATTTTTAGAAAAACTTGATATCAGAAAATTTTATGGGATAGGAAAAGTTACAGCCAAAAAAATGTATGAAAAAGGCATTTTTACAGGCATGGATTTAAAATTGAAAACGATTGAATTTTTAGAAGAAAATTTCGGAAAATCAGGAAAATCATATTACTATATTGTTAGAGGTATTCATAACAGCGAGGTGAAACCGAATAGAACCAGAAAATCACTTGCTGCAGAACGTACATTTAGCAAAAATTTATCGTCAGAAATTTTTATGCTAGAAAAATTAGAACAAATCGCTGAGGAAGTTGCACACCGTTTAAATAAAAGTAAAGTGGCTGGGAAAACTGTGACTTTAAAAATAAAATATAGCGATTTTACTTTGCATACTAGAAGTAAAACTTTGCAATATTTTATAAGTGACAAAAGTGTTGTTTTAGAAACTGCTAAAGATTTATTGTACCAGGAAAAGTTGAGCAATTCTGTTCGGCTTTTAGGTATTTCGCTATCAAATTTAAATACCGAAACTAAGATAAAACCGGAACAAAAAAGTGTTAGTGTTCAGCTTAAATTTGGGTTTTAAATTGCTATTAATGAATTGGGCTTTAATTGACTTTGTTAGGAAAAAAATATAACTTAATTTACATTAGAAATAAAACATTAAATATTTTCATATTTAGCCGTTGTGAGTAATTAAAAAAACATCAATCAATTGAATTCTATTTCAACATTTGAACAATTTTATCTCAATATCAAGGGAAATAGATGGTATTGGTTATTTTCAGTCTTTTGTAGATTTGCTTTAGCCTATGCTTTTATCGTTGCAGGAATGGTGAAAATTGTGGGAGAACGATTCGCAAGTGGCTTATCAGTCGTCCATCCTATGGGTGCTTATTTAGAAGCATTACATCACACTGGTTATTATTATACATTCATTGGAATCGTTCAAGTCTTTGCTGCTATTTTATTGCTAATACCTAGAACTGTGACTCTGGGAGCATTGCTATACTTCCCAATTATTGTAAATATTTGGTTACTCTCATATGCAGTTCGTTTCGAAGGTTCTATTGTGACATCACCTTTAATGGTTCTTGCCAATCTATTTCTACTTGTATGGAATTACGACAGATTAAGATATATTTTCCCCTTTAGAAACTTCTCAAACCTTGGAATTATCCAGAAACCCAAGAAATACAATACAAAATTTCCTTTTTTGTTTTTCACAATAGTAGTTATTACAATAGTGCTTACGATTACATTAGCTCGTTTTGGATATGACGCTATGCCAAGGAATTCATTATCAGATTGTAAAAAACAATTTGAGAATACTAAAAATGAAAAAGTCGGGTTTGAATTTTGTGAATGTATTCATATAGATGGAAAGAATTTGAATGAGTGTTTGGCGGAGTTTGAAAAATAAAAACTTTGCACAACAACGTGTATAACTTATTGCCAACTTAGTTCTATCCCCATGAAATAATAAACAACCTCTTCAAAAATAAAATACCTTTTGATTTAAAAAAAGTTTATAAATAAGTGAGTTCGCGATTGAACTGGCCTCCTTTTTTGAGGAGGGAAAAAAAGATACAATAAAATGCGCTACCCATTTTAGTTTTTCGTAAAATGGGTAACGCCTAAAAAAGTGTTATTTACTTTAAAAGAAGTTGTTTAACCAGTAATCTCTCGTACACGAAGTGTATTTACCATTCCTTTTTCTGCAATAGGCATCGAAGCTAAACTAATTACCATGTCGCCTTTAACTACATAGCCTTCAGTTTTAGCAATTCTATTAATGTCAACCACAGTTTCATCGGTAGACACAAATCTATCATAGTAAAATGCCTTTACCCCCCATAGTAAACTTAATTGTGTTAAAATACGTTTATTGGAAGTAAAAACTAAAATATGACAAGATGGTCTCCAAGCAGAAATTTGAAATGCTGTATACCCACTGTTTGTTAATGTTGATATCGCTTTGGCATCAATTTCATTCGCCATATTTGCTGCATGATAACAAATAGATTTAGTAATATATCTGTTAGTACGAATATGCGGATGCAATTGCGGTACTTTTATTAAATCGGAATTTTCAACACTTTTTAAAATGTCTGCCATTTGTTTTATTACTTCCACAGGGTACTTCCCAACTGATGTTTCTCCAGAAAGCATTACGGCATCTGCACCATCCATAACTGAGTTTGCCACATCATTTACTTCGGCCCTTGTTGGGGTCAAACTAGTAATCATAGTTTCCATCATTTGGGTTGCTATAATAACTGGTATTCTAGCCTTTTTCGCACGTAAAACTAATTGCTTTTGGATAAGTGGCACTTCTTCTGCTGGAACCTCTACTCCTAAATCTCCACGAGCCACCATTAAACCATCGCAGTTTGCAACAATTTTATCAATATTATCTACCGCTTCTGGTTTTTCAATTTTAGCTATTATAGGAATTTTATGGGCACTATGTTCTGTTATTAAATCACGCAATTGTATTAAATCTTCTGCATGACGAACAAACGATAATGCTATCCAATCTACATCGAGACTAATTGCGAATATAGCGTCTTCTATATCCTTTTCTGTTAATGCTGGTTGAGAAATATCAGTATTAGGAAGATTCACGCCTTTTTTAGATTTTAAAGGACCTCCTTGAATTACCTTTGCTTTTACCTCTGATTTTTTATCAGTTGAAACAACTTCAAACATTAATTTTCCATCATCTAAAAGAATACGTTCTCCAGGTTTAGCGTCTTGAGGAAATCTGTCGTAAGTCATATAAACACGCTCTTTGGTGCCTTCAAATCTCTTTCCAGTGGCAAATATTATTTCATCGCCAGGATTCACAACAACTTCTTCTTTCATAACTCCAACACGAAGTTTTGGTCCTTGTAAATCTGCTAAAATGGCTGCGGTATAACCAAATTCTTCATTAAGCTCACGTATCATTTTAACACGTTCAGTAACATCTTTATAATCAGCGTGTGAAAAATTGATTCTAAAAACATTAACGCCTTCTTCAAGCATTCGTTTTAACACTTTTTTTGTACTCGTTGCTGGACCGAGAGTTGCTACTATTTTGGTTTTTTTTCTTGTTGACATTAGCTAAAAATTAAATTGTCCTTTGATTTTAATTGACTAGAATCAATACTGTATGCTGTCGCTATTTGAGGTATAGCTAAAATATTATTTAAAATATATTTTTCTTTATTAAAACTAAATTCACTGTCTATTTTTAAAAAATAGTTTACCGTTTTATATTCTTGCATTAAATGAAACGTTTTTGTTATGTTCTGTTGCGTATCGAATAATGATTTATGATCTATTTTCTGAAGTGTTTCTACTTTACTTATATTTGAAACCAAACCCCATGTTTCGAGTTGTTTGGTGTCCTCCCATTCGTAAATTGAGTAAGAAACTGTACCATTATTATAATCTAAATCTTTGCCTTTTCGACTCAGCCCTATCCCTAAATGTTTATTAAGTAGATATGCCAATCGAAAATCCTCGAGCGTACAATGAATTGCTATTAATGTAAACAATGCCTCATCAAAAGCATCGTCAAGAATAAGTTTGTGTACAGCCATAACTTATATAAATCTTATGTAAATATAGTATTTATAAATATGAGTTGTATTAAGATTTAATGAATCTTAACAAGAAATTTAACTAAAACGTTGTAGTTAAAAAAAGGTAATATGAAAGATTAATTCGACTTAGTAATCCTGCTTTGGTATGCAAAAAAAGCTCGTTTTGAAGCCTTTTCTTCAGCTTTCTTCTTGGAAGTAGCTCGTGCCTTCGCAATTACTTTATCATCAATTGAAAGTTTAACTGAAAAATGTCTAACATCATCATTACCCGTATCTTCATAAACATTATATCCAAAAGTTTTCTTTTCCTTTTGGCACCATTCTATGAGCAAACTTTTATAGCTAATTACTTTACCTTCCAGTGTTTCAATATCTACATATGGGATGATGACGCGTTTGTAAATAAACTTTTCACAATTTTTATAGCCTCTATCCAAAAAAATTGCTCCAATTAAGGCCTCGAATAAATTACCATGAATATTATCACCAAACTGTCCTGGAGGTATTTTGCTTTCTACTAAATCTATTAAATTTAGATCTCTACCCAATTCGTTTAAATGCTCTCTACTCACAATTTTAGAGCGCATTTTAGTTAAATATCCTTCATCTCCACTAGGAGCTTCTAAATATAAATGTGATGCGATTACTGAACTAAGCATGGCATCGCCTAAAAACTCTAATCGCTCATAGTTAATAGCATTACCTTTACTATCTTTAATATTCATCGAGCGATGTGTAAAGGCTTTTTTGTAGAATTTTAATTGCTTGGGTTTAAAGCCTAATATTTTATTTAATTCCATAAAAAAATTCCCGTTACGTTTAAAACGGGAATTTAATATGTTACGAATGTTTTTCATTCGGGATTCAATCTAATTTTTTGAATAATACACAAGCGTTGTGTCCGCCAAATCCAAATGTATTACTCATTGCTACTTTTACATCGCGTTTTTGCGCATTGTTTAAAGTTAAATTTAATTCAGGATCAATGTTTTCATCTGCAGTAGTATGGTTAATCGTTGGAGGAACAATTCCGTTCTCCATAGCCAAAATAACCGATATCGCTTCAATAGCGCCAGCAGCACCTAAAAGGTGTCCTGTCATTGATTTTGTTGAATTAATATTAATGTTTTTTGCATGACTTCCAAATACTTCCGAAATAGCTTTTAGCTCTGCAACATCGCCCAAAGGTGTTGATGTTCCGTGCGTATTAATATGGTCTACTTCTTCTGGTTTAATCCCTGCATTCTCTAAACAATTGTGCATTACAGCTATAACACCTATTCCATCTGGATGCGGAGCCGTCATATGGTAAGCATCAGAAGACAAACCGCCTCCTAAAAACTCTGCATATATTCTTGCTCCTCTTGCTTTTGCATGTTCGTATTCTTCTAGAACTAGTGCGCCTGCACCTTCCCCTAAAACAAAACCATCTCTTGTACCATCAAATGGACGAGATGCCGTTTCGGGACTTTCATTTCTAGTAGATAGTGCATGCATTGCATTAAATCCACCCATTCCTGCTATAGTTACTGCTGCTTCACTTCCTCCAGTTACAACCACATCACAATGTCCTAAACGTATTGAGTTTAGGGCATCAAACATAGCATTGGCAGAAGATGCGCAAGCAGAAACTGTTGTGTAATTTGGTCCCATAAAACCATGTTTTATAGAAATGTTTGCTGGTGCAATATCAGCAATCATTTTAGGAATAAAGAATGGGTTAAATCGCGGTGTTCCATCTCCAGAAGCAAAGTTTAAAACTTCATCCTGAAAGGTTTCTAAACCACCAATTCCTGCTCCCCATATAACACCTACTCGCAATTTATTTACTTTTTCTAGATCTAATTTGGCATCTAAAATAGCTTCGTCTGCCGCCACCATGGCGTATTGTGCAAATCGATCCATTTTTCGAGCCTCTTTTCTATCAAGAAAATCAGTTGCATTAAAGTTTTTCAATTCGCAAGCGAAATTTGTTTTAAACTTTTCGGTATCATAATATGTTATAGGCGCAGCACCACTTTTACCACTAATTAAGCCTTCCCAAAATTCATCTTTGGTATTGCCAATAGGTGTTAAAGCCCCTAATCCTGTGACTACAACTCGCTTTAATTCCATAAAGTGTTTTGCTTATTTTGCAGCTTCTATGTATGATATGGCTTGACCAACTGTTGCGATATTTTCAGCTTGATCGTCTGGAATTTGGATATCGAATTCTTTTTCGAATTCCATTATTAATTCTACAGTGTCTAAAGAGTCTGCTCCTAAATCGTTCGTGAAGCTAGCTTCAGTCACAACTTCGTTTTCATCTACTCCTAATTTGTCTACGATAATCGCTTTTACTCTTGATGCAATGTCTGACATAATTTTTTAATTTTAAGTTTTAATTAGTTGGCAAAAATAAAAAACTTTATTTTTAAATCACACCTTTACTTTAAAAATGTGTTTGTAATTTACTAAAATTACTTTTAAGTATTTAAATTTTACCTTCTAATTGTTAATTATTATTCTTTTTTTTGTCTGAACAATTAACATTATAGTCTGTAAAATGAAACGTATTGTAATTTTTGCGTCCGGAAGTGGTACTAATGCTGAAAATTTAATTAAGTTTTTTCACAACAGCGATAATGCGTCTGTTATTCAATTGCTTAGTAACAATCCTCATGCCAAAGTTTTAGATCGTGCTAAAAAATTAAAAGTTAGCGCGCTATCTTTCAATCGAATCGCATTCGAGAGGACTAATGATGTACTTAATATTTTAAAATCATCTAAACCAGATATCATCGTGTTGGCTGGTTTTTTATGGAAATTTCCCGAACATATATTGAATGCCTTTCCGGAAAAAGTAATTAATCTTCACCCAGCTTTGTTACCCAAATACGGCGGAAAAGGCATGTATGGAAAACATGTTCATAATGCCATTGTGCTAAATAAAGAGAAAGAAACTGGTATTACTATTCATTATGTAAATGAACATTATGATGAAGGAGCTATTATTTTTCAAGCGAAATGTGCTGTTTTAGAAACAGATTCAGCTGAAGATGTTGCTGCTAAAATCCATAAGTTAGAAATGAAGCATTTTCCTTCTGTGGTTGATAAACTTTTGAATGAGTAAAAAGAAAAATAAATATTATACTGTTTGGAAAGGACATCATACTGGTGTTTTTGAATCATGGGATGATTGTAAAGCTCAAATTAAAGATTTTCAAGGCGCTCAATACAAATCATTTTCAACTTTTGATGCGGCTAAAAAAGCATTAAACGGCAACTACAAAGACTACATCGGTAAAAACTCTAAGCTTAAAAGTAATCTAACTTCTGAGCAACTTAAAAAAATAGGAAAACCAAATTTAAATTCAATATCGGTTGACGCTGCTTCTAGTGGAAACCCAGGCAAAATGGAATATCGTGGTGTAGATACTAAAACAAAAAAACAGCTTTTTATTCAAGGACCTTTTGAAGAGGGCACAAATAATATTGGTGAATTTTTAGCCATAGTTCATGGCTTAGCCCTTCTTAAAAAAAATAATAGCGATCGTATTTTATATACAGATTCAAGAACCGCGATGAGTTGGGTGAAAAAGAAAAACTGCAATACCAAATTAAAGCGAAAGGACAAAAATAAATCGCTTTTCGAATTGGTAGATCGAGCTGTCGATTGGCTCAAAAACAATACATACAACACTGTTATAGTGAAATGGGAAACAAAGGCTTGGGGAGAAATTCCTGCAGATTTTGGCAGAAAATAAAACCTCTTTTTTATTATCTTATTTGAAAAAAATATAGTTTTAATTAGTATTTAAAAGACTTATATTTGCACCAAAATTAAACGTCCTTTTATGGGTAAATTAGTGATTGTTGGCACTGTAGCTTTTGATGCTATTGAAACGCCTTTCGGGAAAACCGATAAAATTCTTGGTGGTGCAGCAACTTTTATTGGCTTAGCAGCATCTCATTTTGATGTTGATGCAGCAGCAATTTCTATTGTTGGTGGCGATTTTCCTCAAGAATATTTAGATTTATTATCAGATAGTAACATAGACACATCGGGAATTGAAATCGTTAAAGATGGTAAAACTTTCTTTTGGAGTGGAAAATACCATAACGATATGAATACTCGCGATACCTTAGTAACGGAGCTAAACACTCTCGAAGATTTTAATCCTGTGGTTCCTGAAAGTTATAAAAATGCTGAAGTGGTGATGCTAGGAAATTTACATCCTTTAGTTCAAACAAGTGTGTTGGATCAAATGACAAAAAAGCCAGAATTGGTGATTTTAGACACTATGAATTTTTGGATGGATTGTGCTTTAGATGATTTGCTAAATGTTATAAAACGTATTGACGTTATTACCATTAACGATGAAGAAGCGAGACAGCTTACGGGAGAATACTCCTTGGTTGTTGCCGCAAGAAAAATTCATACAATGGGGCCAAAATATGTTGTAATAAAAAAAGGAGAACACGGTGCTTTATTATTTCATAATGATAATGTGTTTTATGCACCAGCTCTACCTTTAGAAGAGGTTTTTGATCCAACAGGTGCTGGCGATACGTTTGCTGGTGGATTTGCCGGTTACATTGCAAAAACGGGTGATACATCCTTTGAAAATATGAAGAATGCCATTATATATGGTTCCACGTTAGCCTCGTTTTGTGTTGAAAAATTTGGAACAGAACGAATGCAAAATCTTACCAGTAAAGAAATTCAAAAACGTTTGTTGCAATTTAAACAACTAACGCAATTTGAAATAGAATTAACATAAACGAACGCGCTCTAAAATAGAGCGCGTTTTTTAATTATTTAATAAATTATCATTGCCGAAGTAGCGAAAATATTTATAATATGAGTGATGCCTTAAAACACGAATGTGGAATAGCAGTTATTAGACTGTTAAAACCTTTAGAGTATTATAAAGAAAAATACGGTAGTGCATTTTATGGAGTAAACAAAATGTATTTAATGATGGAAAAACAGCACAACCGCGGACAGGATGGTGCTGGATTTGCAAGTATTAAATTAGATACTAATCCGGGAGATCGCTATATAAGTAGAGTGCGTTCTGTGGCTCAACAACCCATTCAAGATATATTTGATCAGATAAATGAAAGGGTAAATAAAGAATTAGAAGAACACCCAGAATATGTAAACGACGTTGCTGCCCAAAAAAAGAATATTCCCTATATCGGTGAAGTATTATTGGGCCATGTTCGTTACGGTACATTTGGGAAAAATAGCGTAGAAAGTGTCCATCCTTTTTTAAGACAAAACAACTGGATGCACAGAAATCTAATTATGGCTGGAAACTTTAACATGACAAACGTTAAGGAGCTTTTTAGCAATCTAATTGAATTAGGTCAGCATCCAAAAGAATACACCGACACCATAACGATTATGGAAAAAATTGGTCATTTTTTAGATGATGCCGTAAGCAAAATTTATAAAAATCTAAAAAAAGAAGGGTTTAATAAAAGAGAAGCTTCGCCGCTTATTGCAGAACGACTTAACGTAGCGAAAATATTAAAACGTGCCGCAAAAAATTGGGACGGTGGTTATGCAATGGCTGGACTTATTGGACATGGCGATTCATTCGTATTAAGAGACCCAGCAGGAATTAGACCAACATATTATTATAAAGATGATGAAATTGTGGTTGTGGCATCAGAGCGTCCAGTAATCCAAACTGTTTTTAATGTAAAATTTGAAGACGTAAAAGAACTGGAGCCCGGGCATGCATTGATCACTAAAAAATCTGGTAAAGTTTCTATTAAAAAAATATTAGAACCGCTAGAAAGAAAGTCCTGTTCGTTTGAACGCATCTATTTTTCTCGAGGAAGTGATGCCGAAATTTATCAAGAACGAAAAATGTTAGGTAAATTATTAATGCCTAAAGTATTGGAAGCAATTAATGACGATACAAAAAACACAGTATTCTCATATATACCAAATACTGCTGAAACTTCATTTTTCGGAATGATAGAGACAGCGGAAGCGTTTATAAATAAAAAGAAAACGAATGCGATATTAAAAGGGCAACGTTCAATATCTGCAGAAAAAGTTACCGAAATTTTATCAGAACGCGCACGAATTGAGAAAATAGCGATTAAAGATGTAAAGCTAAGAACCTTTATTACGGAAGATAGTAGTAGAGATGATCTAGTTGCGCATGTATATGATGTTACTTATGGCGTAATTAAACCAACCGATAACCTTGTAATAATTGATGATAGTATAGTTCGAGGAACAACATTGAAGAAAAGTATCTTGAAAATGTTAGATCGTTTAAATCCTAAAAAAATTATTGTTGTTTCATCTGCTCCACAAATTCGTTATCCAGATTGTTACGGAATTGATATGGCCAATCTAGAAAGTTTGGTGGCGTTTACAGCAGCGTTAGAACTATTAAAAGAAACTAATAAATATGATATTGTAAAAGAGGTTTATCATAAATGTATAGCACAAACAGATTTAGACGATAAACAGGTGCAAAATTTTGTAAAGGAAATTTATGACCCTTTTACTGCTGAACAAATTTCAAACAAAATATCAGAGCTGTTAAGTCATGAATCCATAAATGCTGAAGTAAAAATAATTTTTCAGTCCATAGAAAATTTACATAAAGCATGTCCTGACCATTTAGGCGATTGGTATTTTACGGGTAACTATCCAACTGTTGGTGGAAATAGAGTTGTTAATAGAGCTTTTATAAACTTTTACGAAGGCAATAATGAACGCGCCTATTAATTATCAAATTGATAAGTTTCGAGTTAAAGTTTTACAATATACATTTCGTCTGATAAAATTGCATTTCATCTAATAAATAGTCATAATATCGAAATTACGCATAAATTGGTCTCACCATAACATAAGTAGGTTAAGTTCATGGTAGATTTGGGGCAAAAAAAGGTGAACATCTGTTCGCCTTTTTTTATGCAATAAAGATTTTTTATTTAGCTTTTTAAATAATATAACTTCTCCTTTTATACATACGTTTTTTATTTTAAGCCATTATATAGGTAGTTTAACTAAAATGTTTTTGCAACCTATATTACAGTTATATATTCGTTTCACCATAACACAAGTAGGTTAAGTTCATGGTAGATTTGGGGCAAAAAAAGGTGAACATCTGTTCACCTTTTTTTATGCAATAAAGATTTTTATTTAGCTTTTTAAATAACAAGGACTCTATCTTTTATATTGGTATAACTTCGTTTAAGCCAATATATGAGTAGTTTAACTATTATGTTTTAGTAATCTATATTACAGTTATATATTTGACTCACCATAACATTAAGTAGGTTAAGTTTATGGTAGATTTGGGGCAAAAAGGTGGACACTCGTCCACCTTTTTCATTTTATATACTTTCCATTATTTATATACATAAAAAAACGTCCAAATATTAATCTGGACGTTTTTTAAAATAAAATTTTAAAGTTATTACTTCGCTTCTGCGTAACGTTTTTCAACTTCATTCCAGTTAATAACATTAAAAAATGCATTAATATAATCTGGACGACGATTTTGATAATTTAAATAATATGCGTGCTCCCAAACATCGATTCCTAATATTGGAGTGCCACCGCACCCAACTCCAGGCATTAATGGATTATCTTGGTTCGGTGAAGAACAAACTTCTACTTTTCCACCTTTATGTACACATAACCAAGCCCACCCTGAACCGAATCGAGTGGCTGCTGCTTTAGAAAAAGCATCTTTAAAAGCATCAACTGAACCGTAAGCTGATTCAATTGCGTCTTTTAATTCACCTGATAATCTTCCTTTTCCTTCAGGATTCATAACACTCCAAAATAATGAGTGGTTATAAAATCCGCCACCATTATTTCTAACAGCGCCATTTTTCATGTCTAAATTAGCAAGAATATTTTCGATTGATTTTCCTTCTAAATTAGTTCCTGCAATAGCATTATTTAAATTGTTTGTATAACCTTGATGATGTTTAGAATGGTGTATTTCCATAGTTCTTGCATCTATGTGAGGTTCTAAAGCATCATAAGCATATCCTAATTTCGGTAATTCGAAAGCCATAATTTTTTGTTTTAAAATATTAATATTTAATTTCTTTCAAATTTACACATAAAACAGGTTAATTAAAAATATTAAATAGTTATCAAACCATCGATAGTTTTTATATTGTGTGCAAATTAATATCTGTGCAAAACAATTATCCTTTTACTGTTTACAATGCATCAGCTGGCAGCGGAAAAACCTTTACGCTTGTAAAAGAATATTTAAAAATTCTGTTCACATCAAACAACCAATACCATTTTAAAAACATTTTGGCCATTACTTTTACTAATAAAGCAGTGGCTGAAATGAAAGACCGCATTATAAATATGCTAAAGCAGTTTTCTGATCCGACAATTTTGGAAAACCCTCATGGTATGTTTAACATTCTTTGTGAAGAATTAGAAATAAAACCACTTATTCTTCATGAAAAATCAAAAAAACTTTTATCTAAAATAATTCATAATTACGCGGCTTTTGATATTTCAACTATCGATGGTTTTACACACAAACTTATTAGGACATTTGCACACGATTTAAGATTGCCTTTAAATTTTGAAGTAGAATTAGATCAAGATGTTCTGCTAAATGAGGCAGTTGATCGTTTGATTGCCAAGGCCGGCACAGACGCTGTTCTAACAAAAGTATTAATCGATTTTGCTATAGAAAAAGCGGATGATGATAAGAGTTGGGATGTTTCTTTTGATTTTAATGTGGTTGCTAAATTACTCGTAAATGAAAATCACGTGCCCTTTATTGAAAAATTGCAGAGTAAAACTTTAAAAGATTTTCAAGATCTTAAAACACAATTAAAAAATAATATTTCTTCATTAGAAATTAATATTGCTGAAAAGGCTCAAAGTGTTTTAACCTTAATTGAACAAGCAGGATTAGAGCACACTGATTTTTTAGGTGGAAGTAAATGTTATTTGCCAAAATATTTTCTAAAACTTAAGAAGCTTAATCTCGATATAAATTTTACAACTGCTTGGATTTCAAACTTAGAAGAAAAACCGCTTTACCCAATAAAAACTGCGTCGGAAAACATAAAAGAAATTTTGGATAACATTCAGCCTGAATTAGTATCTGTATTTAACGAGACTAAAAAAGATGTTTTTCAGCTTAAATTCTTAAAAAATTTCTATAAAAATATCACTCCATTATCTGTTTTAAGTGCTATAAACAGCGAACTAAACACTCTAAAAGAAGAGCAGAATAAAATGCTTATTTCTGAATTTAATTCTATAATATGTAACGAAATAAAAAATCAACCAACACCTTTTATTTATGAGCGTATTGGTGAAAAATTTAAACATTATTTTATTGATGAATTTCAGGACACATCGATAATGCAATGGGAAAATTTAATACCGTTGTTAAGAAATTCTTTATCCTCTGAAAATGGAAGTGCTATGTTGGTTGGAGATGCAAAACAGGCAATTTATCGCTGGCGTGGTGGTAAGGCAGAACAATTTATAGATTTATTCAATAAAAAAAACACCCCATTTCCTGTTACACAAGAGGTTAATAGCCTCAACGCCAATTACCGAAGTTTAAAAGAAGTTGTGGAGTTTAATAATGGATTTTTTAAATTTTTAAGCACTCAGGTATTTAATAAAGAAGAATATGCTGAACTTTATCAGGCTGCTCATCAAGACATCACAAAAAAAGAAAACGGCTATGTAGAATTATCTTTTTTGGATATTGAAAAAGAGGATGATAGGGATGAAATATTTCCAAATCATGTATTACAAACTATTAATAATTGTTTAGATAACCAATATGAGTTGAAAGATATTTGTGTGTTAGTTCGTAAGAATAAAGAAGGGGTGGCAATTGCTGATTTGTTAAGTCAAAACCAAATACCAATTGTTTCATCTGAAACGTTGCTTATAGCAAACTCCCCTGAAGTTTGTTTTATAAACGATTTTCTAACATTATTAATTCAGCCAAAAAACAATGAAATAAAAATTTCTGTTTTAAATTATTTAACGTCACTTTTTAATATTGAGGATAAACACGATTTTTTCACTAAACGCTTACCTCTTTCAATTGAAAAACTAGTAAAAAGCTTTGAACTTTATCAGGTTTTTCTTGATAGTCATTTTCTCCTACAAATGCCTCTTTATGACTTGGCCGAAACTATTGTGCGAAGTTTTAAATTAGTAAATACTTCAAACGCATATATTCAATTTTATTTAGACATAGTATTAGATTTTTCACAAAAAAAAGGCTCCGATATTTCTAAGTTTCTCGCATATTTTGAAAAGAAAAAAGAGAAGCTAAGTATTGTATCGCCAAAAGGTCAAAATGCGGTTCAAATTATGACCATTCATAAATCAAAAGGATTAGAGTTTCCAGTTGTAATATTTCCATATGCCGATTTAGATATTTACAAAGAACAACAACCTAAAGAGTGGTTTGAATTGGATGAAGTAAAGTATAGCGGATTTACACATACGCTTCTCAACTATAATAAAGACTTCGAGAATTATGGTGAATTAGGACAGGGTATTTATAACAATCATCAATCTGAACTGGAGCTAGATAATATCAACTTATTTTATGTAACATTAACTCGTGCTGTTGAACAATTATATGTAATTTCTTCAAAAGAAATTTCAACCAAAGGAGATGCTAAAACCAATAAGTATTCAGGCTTATTAATTAGCTACCTTCAGTATTTAGGTTTATGGAATGATTCTGAACTCATTTATAAATTTGGGAATATTAAGAAGTTTCAAGAAAATACGGAGACATCAGATGAAATATCGATACATCAAGAATTTATTTCAACTTCAAAAGAAGAGCTTAATATAAGCGTAGTCACTAAATCCGGTTACCTCTGGGATACCAATCAACAAGAGGCCATTGAAAAAGGAAATCTTCTCCATAATATTATGTCGAAGATTAATACAAAAAATGATATTGATAATGCAATAAATGATTTTATAAAATCTTCTTTAGTTAATGTAGAACAATCAACTGCTTTAAAACAACTTGTATACAAAATTGTTGAACACCCAAAACTTCTGCGTTATTACAGCGCGAATAACAGTATTTATAATGAACGTGATATTATCACCAAAACTGGAATAGTTTTAAGACCAGATAGAGTGGTTGTGAATTCTGAAAACGAAGCGGTAATTATTGATTACAAAACCGGTATTGAAGATAAAAAACATGAGCAACAGTTGCAATTGTATCAAGACGTATTAGAAGATATGAAAATTGATGTCAAAAAGAAGATTCTTATCTATCTAAATGATGATATTTTAGTAAAAGATATTTAAATTTGCATAAAATGCAAAAAAATGTACAGTAAACTGAAAAATCATCTCCAAAACGAGCTTAAAGACATAAAAAATAACGGACTTTATAAAGAAGAACGCGTCATCACGTCTGCACAAGGTGCTGAAATTTCATTGAATACGGGAGAAACGGTTTTAAATTTTTGCGCTAATAATTATTTGGGGCTTTCATCGCACCCAGAAGTTATTCAAGCAGCAAAAGATGCCATGGATACTCATGGATTTGGCATGAGCTCTGTACGATTTATTTGCGGCACACAAGATATTCATAAAGAGCTGGAAAAAAAGATTGCCGACTTTTATCAAACAGAGGACACTATACTTTATGCAGCAGCATTTGATGCGAATGGCGGTGTTTTTGAACCTTTACTTGGTGCTGAAGATGCAATAATTTCAGATTCTTTAAATCATGCCTCGATAATTGATGGTGTACGATTATGTAAGGCAGCCAGATATCGTTATCAGAATAGTGATATGACAGACTTAGAGAAGCAGCTTATTTCTGCTAATAAAAATGGTGCTCGTTTTAAAATAATAGTTACAGACGGCGTTTTTTCTATGGACGGATTAGTGGCCCCACTAGATAAAATATGCGATTTAGCTGAAAAATATGATGCCTTAGTAATGATTGATGAATGCCATGCAGCAGGATTTATTGGTAAAACCGGTAGAGGGACCTTAGAAGAAAAGAACGTTTTAAACCGAATTGATATTATAACTGGAACATTAGGTAAAGCTTTAGGCGGAGCTATGGGTGGCTACACAACCGGGAAAAAAGAGATAATTGCTATTTTGCGCCAGAGATCAAGGCCTTATTTATTTTCAAATTCATTAGCTCCTGCAATTGTAGGTGCATCAATTAAAGTTTTTGATATGCTTTCAAATGATACGAAATTAAGGGATACTTTAGAATGGAATACTAATTACTTTAAAAAAGGCATGAAGGCCAGTGGTTTTGACATTATAGACGGAGATTCGGCAATTGTACCGGTAATGCTATATGATGCAAAACTGTCACAAACAATGGCAAATCTTCTTTTAGAAGAAGGAATTTACGTTATTGGCTTCTTTTTTCCGGTGGTTCCAAAAGAAAAAGCAAGAATTCGCGTGCAACTATCTGCTGCTCACACAAAAACCCACTTAGATAAGGCTATAATAGCATTTAATAAGGTAGGTAAAACTTTAAAAGTTATCTAAATTTATTCCAAACTATCGACGAATAACCTAAATGTTCTAATTTTTTATATATTTGTCTTTGTTAATAACATTTAACAACTTACTTTTGTTCCCAATTAACACTTAAAAATTAAACTTTTGAATATGAAAAATCTTAGCAGATTATTGTTCGCTATGTTGCTTGTACTTGGTTATAGCAACGCTAATGCGCAAGACGAAAACAATCCTTGGCAAATTACCATAGGAGCAAACGCGGTAGACGCTTACCCTTCGGGAGATGGTGGTTTATTTAGCGAAACCATTGGTGATGAATTCTTTAATGCTTCTGATCACTGGAACATTTTACCTTCTTTGTCAACTATCTCAGTATCTAAACGTATTGCTGATGGGTTCTCACTTGGAGTTACGGGATCTTTAAATAAAATTGAAAAATGGGGAGATATTAGTACAAATCCTGACACTACTAACAACGTGGATGATTTATCTTATTATGGTGTAGATGGTACTATTAAATATAACTTCATGGATGGTACAACTATCGATCCTTTTGTAGGAGTTGGTGGTGGTTACACTTGGGTAGATAACGTAGGTGCTGGTACGGTAAACGGAACTTTAGGTTTAAACGTTTGGTTTAGCGAAAATATTGGTTTAACGCTTCAAACGGCATACAAACATGCATTTGAAGATTATTTACAAACTCATTTCCAACATACTGCTGGTATCTCAATTAAATTTGGTGGTACAGATACTGATGGTGATGGTATATATGATAAAGATGATGCTTGTCCAGATGTTGCTGGTTTAGAAGCATTCAACGGTTGTCCTGATACAGATGGTGATGGCATTGAAGACAGTAAAGATGATTGTCCTAATGAAGCTGGTTCAGCTGAAATGAATGGATGTCCTGATACTGACGGTGATGGTATTGCTGATAAAGATGACAAATGTCCTACAGTTGCTGGATTAAAAGCTTTAGCTGGTTGTCCTGATGCAGATGGTGACGGTGTAACTGATGCTGATGATGCTTGTCCTGATGCTGCAGGTCCTGCTGCTAACAAAGGATGCCCATGGCCAGATACTGACGGTGACGGTGTATTAGATAAAGATGATAAATGTCCAGACGTTAAAGGTACTGTTGCAAACAACGGTTGTCCTGAAGTAACTGCAGAAGTTCAAAAAACTCTTAACGAGTATGCAAAAACTATTTTGTTTGATCTTGGTAAAGCTTCAATTAAAGAACAGTCTGAGCCTGTATTAAGAGATATTACTAATATATTAAAAGAATATCCAACTTCTAAATTTACAATAGAAGGGCATACAGATAGTACTGGAAGTAATTCATTAAATCAGAAATTATCTGATTCTAGAGCAAACTCTGTTAAAGAATATTTAGTTCAAAACGGAATTGATGAATTCAGACTTTCTGCTCTTGGTTACGGAGAAGAAAAACCAATCGCTTCTAACAAGACGCGTAAAGGTAGAACACAAAACAGACGTGTTGAAATTAACTTAGCAAAATAAGAATTAGCTAATTTAATTTTATAAATAAGTTTACAAAAAACGCTTCGGATATCCGAAGCGTTTTTTATTTTTATACAATGACAACTTTTATTTTTGATGTTCTAAAAGATTTACAAAACACTAATAGAAACATATCTGAAATAGTTTTTGTGCTTCCAAGCAAAAGAGCCGGATTGTTCTTAAAACATCAACTCCCCGAGGTTATATCGCATACCATTTTTTCACCTCAAATTATTAGTATTGAGGAATTTGTTGAAGATTTGTCACAATTAAAAAGTATTTCCAATACTGAACTTCTTTTTGAGTTTTATACAACTTACGTAGCGCTAACAAATAAAGAACATCTTGATTCATTTGAATCGTTTTCAAAATGGGCCCAAGTGTTACTACAAGATTTTAATGAAATTGATCGTTATTTAATTCCGCAAGGACAAATTTTCAATTATTTAAGCGCGATTCAAGATTTAAATCACTGGTCGCTAGAAGAAAACAAAACAGACTTTGTTAAAAACTATTTGGCATTTTGGAATAGGCTACATAATTATTACAATCATTTTACCAATCATTTAATAGAAAATAATATTGGTTATCAAGGGTTAATTTACAGGAAAGCTGTTGATAATTTAGAAGGCTACATAAAACAAAATCCTGAAAAACAACATGTGTTTTTAGGGTTTAACGCATTAAATACTTCTGAAGAAACTATTATAAAAAATTTATTGCAAAATATATCAGCTCAAATATACTGGGACATAGATGAATTTTTTTTAAATAACCCAGAGCACGACGCTGCATTATTTACAAGACAACATAAAGCCCAATGGCAATTCTTTAAAAACAATCCCTTTAATTGGATTGGTAAGAATTATTCTAAAGAAAAAAATATCTCGGTTTTTGGAATTCCTAAAAACATAGGTCAAGCCAAATACATAGGGTCACTTCTAAAAGATTTACAAAAAGAAAATAAATTTTTACAAAATACTGCGGTTGTATTAGGAGATGAAAACTTATTGATTCCTCTACTTAATTCGCTCCCCAAATCTATTGATGCTTTAAACATTACTATGGGTTTTCCATTAAAATCTATACCATTAGCATCGCTTTTCGAAGCGTTATTTCGTTTACATAAAACAAATTCAAATTCGTTTTATTATAAAGATGTAATTAACATTGTGTCCCATCAATTTATTAGGCCTTTATTTTATACTGGTAAAATAGATTATGCCTTAAAAATAATTGAGACAATTAATAATAATAACCTAATTTATCTCAATACTATAAGGTTAAAAGAAATTGCTGAAGAAGTTAGTAATGTAATTGAATTATTGTTTTCAGGCTGGAATATATCGGTAGATAGCGCATTAAATAATTGTTCTAAATTAATACTTGATTTTAAAAATTATTTAGACAATGATAAATCTACTAGTTTACTATCCTTAGAATATGTTTTTCGTTTTAACGAACTTTTTAATGAGCTAAAACGATTAAACTTAGAGTATCATCATATTAAAGATATTTCAGCATTACATGGTGTTTATAATGATTTATTAAGCACTGAAACATTAGATTTTCAAGGCGAACCACTACAAGGCTTACAAATTATGGGAATGTTGGAGTCTCGTGTTTTAGATTTTGAAACTGTAATAATAACATCAGTAAATGAAGGCATTTTACCATCAGGCAAAACCAATAATTCATTTATTCCGTTTGACGTTAAAATCGAAAATAAGTTGCCTACTTATAAAGAAAAGGATGCTGTTTATACGTATCATTTTTATAGACTACTTCAGCGTGCTAAAAATGTAATTATATTATATAACACTGAAGCTGATGTGTTAACTGGTGGTGAAAAAAGTCGATTTATAACACAATTAGAACTTGATGGCCCTCATAAAATACAGCATAAAATTGTTGTGCCAAATGTTCCTGTTATTGAATCTAACCTGAATGTTATTAAAAAAACAAACCAACTTGAAAAGCAAATCATTCAATTAGCTTCGGAAGGTTTTTCTCCTTCGTCATTAACAAATTATATTAGAAACCCTATTGACTTTTATTATCAAAAAATATTAAAAATTAAAGAGCACGACGATGTTGAAGAAACTATTGCAGCAAATACTTTAGGCACCATAGTTCACAATACACTTGAAGATTTCTATAAACCTTTTATAGGCAAACTACTTACAGTTGAAGAAATTAAAAATCTAAAGTTAAAAATTGATGAACGTGTAACATTTCATTTTATAAATGAATATAAGGAAGGCGACATCACCAAAGGTAAAAACTTAATTGTTTTTGAAATTGCCAAACGCTATGTCTCTAATTTTTTGAATTTTGAAATAAAGGCATTAAAGGCAGGAAATGAAATTAAGATTATGGCTGTGGAAGCAGAAAATGATGTCCTTATCGAAATACCAGAACTCGATTTCCCTGTTAAAATAAAAGGGAAAGTAGATAGAGTAGATGAATTTAATGGCAAAACTCGGATAATAGACTACAAAACAGGAAGTGTACAACAAAATCACGTTGAAATTGTCAATTGGGAAGACCTAACAACAGATTATAAAAAGTATAGCAAAAGCTTTCAAATACTCACATATGCGTATTTGATGCAAGCGTCTAGAGCCATTAAACTTCCAGTTGAAGCAGGTATAGTTTCGTTTAAAAATTTAAGTTCGGGCTTTATTAAGTTTGCGAAAAAAGATAAACCTGGAAATTATGCTAAAAAAGACACTTTAATTACTCAAGACACTATCGATAATTTTAGTGTTGAATTAAAAAATCTGATTTTAGAAATTTGCAATCCTAATATTGATTTCATTGAAAAAGAAATACAAAAATGACCATTTTAGAAAACATAATTATTCAAGGAAAACACAATAAGCCTATTCTTACTGATGTCTTTTTTATAAAGAACGCCCAACCAAAACCAATTATTATATTTTGTCATGGTTATAAAGGTTTTAAAGACTGGGGAGCATGGAATTTAATGGCGCAAGCCTTTGCAAATGCTGGTTATTTATTTATAAAATTCAATTTTTCTCATAATGGCGGAACAATTGAGCAGCCTATAGATTTTCCCGATTTAGACGCATTTGGTAATAATAATTACTCTAAAGAACTCGATGATTTAGATGTTGTAATTAACTGGATTTGTTCCAATAAAAAATTTGAAAATGAAGCTGATTTAAATAATATTAATTTAATAGGTCACAGCAGAGCCGGTGGCATAGTTACCATAAAAGCTGAAGAAGACCATAGAATAAAAAAAGTAGTTAGTATTGCAGGGGTTTCTAGTTTTGGAAAAAGAACGGCCACTACTGGAGATTTAAAACAATGGAAAAAAAATGGTGTAAAATATGTTTTAAACGGTAGAACAAAACAACAAATGCCACATTATTATCAATTTCATGAAGATTTTATTGCAAATAAAGAAAGGCTGACAATAAAAAGAGCTGTGTCAAATTTAAAAATTCCGTATTTAATTATTCACGGGAATTCAGATACAAGCGTTTTAATTAATGAAGCATATGAGCTAAATAATTGGAATAAAAGCAACAAATTAGAAGTTATTGAAGGTGCAAATCATGTTTTTGGAGCCCAACATCCTTGGCAAAAAAGTACGTTACCAAATCATTTAGAAAATACTATAGATTCTATAATTGATTTTTTAAAGTAATATCGTTTTTACTTTGAGAGATTGCTAACTGATTCTTTTAAAAATTATTTCAATATTTATTATACTCATTCCAGGATTTAACTAATGGCGTTTAAAAATTTATAGGGCTTAAAAATTCTCCTGTTTAAAACATCAATATTAAATTTTGAAAACATAAAATAATAAATTCACAATGTGTTACAGATTTTGCAGAATTAAAGACATAACATAAGCAAAGCGGCTAGACATGCTCCAGTTATTGGACCAACCACCGGAATCCAAGCATAACGCCAATCTCCGGAAGCTTTATTTTTAATAGGTAGCAGGGAATGCATAATTCTAGGTCCTAAATCTCGTGCAGGGTTAATCGCATAACCCGTTGTACCTCCTAATGATAAACCAATAGACCACACTAAAAAAGCTACTGGTAATGCACCTAGTGACCCAAGTCCGATTACAGTTTCGGTTTCATTAATAGTTGCATTGGTAAAATACAAAATTGTGAAAATTAGTACGAACGTTCCTAACGCTTCACTAAAAAAATTAGAAAAAGTATCTCGAACTGCGGGCGTAGTACAAAACACTGCTTTTTTACTATCGGCATCTTCAGTCGCATTAAAATGATTTTTATAAAATACCCAAACCAATATAGCCCCAAACATAGCCCCTGTCATTTGAGCTAAAACATACAACGGAACATCTTCCCAAGGAAACTTACCGGCAACGGCTAAACCAATACTTACTGCAGGGTTAATATGAGCACCACTATATGGCCCAGCAATTACAACCGCTACATAAACTGCCAATGCCCATCCAGTAGTTATTACTATCCAACCACCATTATTGCCAAAAGTTTTTTTGAGTACTACGTTGGCCACAACACCACAACCTAACAGAATTAGTATGGCAGTTCCAATAATTTCTGAGATAAATGGTGTCATCTTTCTTCGTGTTTGTTTATGAATTGTTTTTTGTCCAATACTCCAGTGCGTCTATAGCTCTGTACCACCCTTCTATCCCTTTATTTATTGCTTTACGCTCCGTATTTGGGTTAAAATGAGTGTCTACTCGCCATATTTCTTGAATCTCTTCTAAACTATCCCAATAGCCAACTGCTAATCCTGCTAAAAAAGCAGCACCCATCGCTGTTGTTTCAACTATTTTAGGACGTACCGTAATAGTATTTAATACATCCGATTGAAATTGCATGAGCATGTTATTAACTGTAGCTCCTCCGTCTACCCTTAATTCTTTAATTGAAATTCCAGAATCGGCTTCCATAGCTTTTAAGACATCCATGGTTTGATATGATATCGATTCCAATGCCGCTCGAGCAATATGCGCATCTGTACTTCCTCTGGTTAATCCAAAAATAGTGCCTTGTGCTTGTTGATTCCAATGAGGCGCCCCTAAGCCCGCAAAGGCAGGAACAAAATATACGCCTTCTGAACTATCTACAGATATTGCTAATTTTTCAACATCGGATGAGTTTCTAATAATTTTTAAACTATCTCGCAACCATTGAACTACGGCACCAGCAATAAAAATACTTCCTTCTAAGGCATAAGTAGTTTTTCCATTAATCTTCCAAGCGACGGTAGTTAATAAATTATTTTTTGAAATGGTCGGTTTCTCTCCAATATTCATTAACATAAAACACCCCGTTCCATATGTGTTTTTTACCATTCCTGGTTTTGTGCACATTTGTCCAAACAATGCAGCTTGCTGGTCTCCAGCAATACCAGAAATAGGAATGTTTGCATCATAAAAAGTTGATTTTGTTTGCCCATATACTTCGCTAGATTGTTTTACTTGTGGTAGCATACTTTTGGGAATGCTAAATAATTCAAGCAATTCATCGTCCCAATCCATGGTATTTATATTGAATAATAATGTACGTGACGCATTAGTAACATCTGTTATGTGTTGCCCGCCTTTTGTAAAATTCCATATTAACCAAGAATCAATTGTACCCAAAATAAGATCGCCAGATTCTGCTTTTTTTCTTGCGCCTTTAACATTATCTAATATCCATTTTACTTTAGTTCCAGAAAAATAAGAATCAATAACCAATCCCGTTTTTTTCCGAATTAATTTTTCATGACCTTGATTTTTAAGGGCATCGCAATAATTAGATGTTCTTTTATCTTGCCAAACAATAGCATTATAGATAGGTTTACCTGTATTTTTATCCCACACTACAACAGTTTCCCGCTGATTTGTAATTCCAATGGCTGCTATATTATCAACAGCTAATCCTTTTTTAGCTATAGCTTCAGCGGCAACTCCAGCTTGTGTTGACCAAATTTCTAAAGGATCGTGTTCTACCCATCCCGGTTTGGGAAAATATTGTGTAAATTCCTTTTGAGCTACTGATATTATACTGCCTTTTTTGTCAAAAACTATAGCTCTGGAACTTGTTGTTCCTTGATCCAATGCTAGAATATATTTTTCCATTTTGGTGGTTTAGTTAGTTAAAAGCATCTGCAAAATAATATTTTCTTTTATTTAAATAATATATTGATTTGCGATTTCGATAAAACTAGAAATTTGCTTTACTCTCCAATTCTCATCTTTTTTCAATTCTTTTGCTAATATGGTTGCAACTATAGGGGCAATTTCAATTGCCGCATGGGCGTCTAAAAATAAAATCCTAACACGTCTTGCCAAAACATCTTCAATGGTTCTAGCCATTTCATTTCGAACAGCCCAAACTACTTCGGCTTTTAAAAACTCCAATCTTGGGTGTAATTTTTCTCCTAAATCTGGTGATTCTTTTATTAGTTCTTTTATCCCTTTTTGATCGGTTCCATAAATATACAAATGTTGAGATTTATCTACTTCTCCATTGGCCCCATGAATTATTAATTCTTTTGTTTTACATTTACTATAAGGCAATTTACCTAAGGCAATGGCTTTATTTATAGTGTCTTGAGCCATGCGTCTGTAAGTTGTCCATTTTCCGCCAGTGATGGTAATTAATCCTGAGTTTGAAACAATAATTTTATGGCTCCGTGATATTTCCTTAGTTTTTTCCGAATTGTCTTTTGGAGCTGCTAACGGACGTAATCCTGCAAATATGCTCAACACATCCTTTTTGCTTACTTTTTTTACTAAATATCTATTTGCAGTTGCTAAAATAAAATCGATTTCCTCGTCTAATGCTTTGGGTTCTAAACTATGACTGTCTAAAAGTGTATCGGTAGTTCCTACTACTACTCTATCATGCCATGGAACTAAAAACAAAACCCTTCCGTCATCCGTTTTAGGAATCATTATAGCATCCTGTCCGGGTAAAAACGATTTATCTAAAACTAAATGAATCCCTTGACTAGGGCGAATAATGTTTTTAGCTAATACATTATCCATTTTTAAAACCTCATCGGTAAAAACACCTGTTGCATTGATGATCACTTTCGCGCTCATGGAATATGACAAGTTAGTGTCGGTATCTTTAGCAACAACTCCACTAACCGTTCCGTCATCATTTTTTAATAATTTTTCCACTTTGCAATGATTTAAAACTGTTGCGCCATTTTCAATACAAGTTTGTGCAATATTTATAGCGAGTCTTGAATCGTCGAACTGGCCATCGTTATATACAATACCGCCTTTAAGGTTTTCAGGTTTAATTGTTTTTAATCGTGTTAATGTTTCTTTTTTTGATATTCTTAATGATTTTCCAAAGCTTAATTTTCCCGCTAAAAAATCATAAGTTTTTAATCCAACGAAGTAAAAAAAGTTATCCCACCATTTATAATTAGGAATGATAAATGATTGATTGCTTACTAAATGTGAAGCATTTTTAAGCATCAACCCTCTTTCATAAAGTGCCTCTTTTACCAAATCGATATTTCCTTGTGCTAAATATCTAACACCACCATGTACGAGTTTAGTGCTTCGGCTTGAGGTGCCTTTTGCAAAATCTACCTGTTCTAAGAGTAAAGTTTTATATCCGCGTGTTATACTATCCAAGGCAATCCCTAAACCGGTTGCACCGCCACCAATTACAATGACATCCCAAGAAGAATTTGTATTTAACCGCTCTATTAATTTGCTTCTATCTATCAATTTTAATCTTTATTAGATTGGATTAATTTTATTTTAAAGATATTAATTAAAAGTAATCAAGTCCCATCTGACTTAAATTAATATAATCTTACTAAAACATTAAAAAATAACGGTGATTTAAAAAATAAAAAAAATAGCTATAACAAAAAAGACCTGCAAAAATGCAAGTCTTTTTAATATCTGTTAAATATCTAATATTTATTATGTTCTTACGGCATTAAAGGCTTGCACACCTGGGATTCCAGAACCTGATATACCAATCATAACCGTTATTTTCCCACAATCATAATAACCACTCCCTGAATTTACAGGATAGCTTTCATCATATCTGAAGGAATAGAATTTTGAATACAGTTCATTCACACTGTGAATACTTAAACTTAACTCATATTTTTTAATATCTCCGTCAAGTTTAGTTTCAGTTAATGAACCATTTAAATAATATCTATCATCTTGGGTTGAAACGTCAAATTCTAATTCAAATAAATTCGATCCGTGATATTTAGAACCATAATAGTGTCCTACTATATGACTAAAACATTCAACTTCGTCCTGAATAGTGCGGTTATTATCATCTAGATCTGTAATAGGCATTTCTTTTAGTGTATAACCTTCTCCTGGAGATTCACAACTTTGCGTAGTAGATACGGCATAATTATCCCCATCAGCATCTAAATACCACACACTTTCAGGGTGTAAGGCTTTATCAGAATCATCGCAATCCCATAATCCATCTTCTCTAAAATTTATTCCACATTCATTCCACTCTGGATAACCATCGTGATCAAAATCTAAAGCTTCCAAGATGTCATTTTCATGATTTTCGTGACCTTTTAATCCATTTTCAGATACTGTAATTCTTTCATATGAATTTGTTCCTTGGTTAAAATGACAGATTTCTATTTTAGACTTTCCCTTTTTACTATTACTCTTACTTTGAGATGATAATGTTAGATCTTCCTCAAAAATAGTTTCATCAAATTCTTCAACAGAACAAGAAACAATGAATAGTGCGCAGAACACGCTAATAGGCAATAAATAAGAATGATTTCTCATAATATATACAAGTTAATTAATGATAAATGAGGGGTTTGATGTCAAAGGTAGACAGCATTGTATGGTGCGAACTAATTTTTTAGACCTATGGATTTGTTTTTTCCACCAACGGAATCGTGATGTCAAATAATCCGATAAAATACGCTAAAATATAGGTAGTTATACATTACTAAAGTGAGTGAAGTAAAATAATACTCTCTGAAGTAACGTATAAAAATTCTTATTTAAATGTGGAGAAGATGGGATTCGAACCCACGACCTCTTGACTGCCAGTCAAACGCTCTAGCCAACTGAGCTACATCCCCATTAAATTATTTTAATACTCTTAAAACTAAAACAGGGATATTACTTGAGAAATCCTTTTTCAATATCACATTATTTTCCCATTTTTTGGTAAAAAACCCTCTTTTTCGCCTTACAACACATAGCATATCTGGGTTAAAAGATTGTAAATGTTGTAAAACACCTTGAAAAGTAGTTGCGTTTTCGGTTTTAGTAACACTATCTATAGCGCTTTTTAGATTTTTTCGAACTTCAAAATCTCCATCATTATAATAAGGTGTTTTTACCAAAAGTAAATTCACAATAGATTTAAAATGACTTTTTATAGAAATTAGTGGAATTAATGCTTTGTCTTTTTTTATAACTACAGATTTAACCGCGAACAAGATATTGTTGACTGGCTTATATTTGCAGCCTTCAGGTACAATAAGCGCCGGTATTTGCGTTTGCTTTATTATTCTACCCGATGTTTTTCCTAAAAACACCTCCTCTTTTACAGAATTTGTTCTTGGTTCAATTAAAATTAAATCTATACTTGCAGCTTTACATGCTAACTCTAAAGTGTCAATTAGGTTTCCCTTAAGTACTTTTACAGTAATATCAACATTTTTAGTGTTCAACTTAGAAACTAAATCGTTTAAATAAGATAAACTTTCTCTTTCAATAATTTTATCCACCTTTATCATTGTCCCTGCTTTAGTGTATATATTATACACTTGAACAACAAAAAGTTTGGCATTAAATGCGTTTGCAAAGTCTACAGCGTATTGCAAATGACTTAAGGCGTTCTTAGAGGAACCTACAGGAACTAAAATATTCTTCATTTCAATTAAGTTTTAAAACTAAATTTACAATAAATTTGAAACAAAAGTAAAACAATTAAATGATTCGTAAAGCCGTTCTTAAAGATATTGATATTATCCTTGAAATCACCAAAGCCTGTGCCGTTAAGATGGTTTTAAATAATATCTATCAATGGAATGAGTTTTACCCCAATAAACAGGCATTTTTAAGAGATATTGATTGCGAAGAATTGTTTGTTTTAGAAATAGATGAATCCATCATTGGCTGTATCACCATTTCTACTTTTATGGATGAAGAATACGCTCCAATTTCATGGTTAACTGCCGGCAGCAACAATATTTACATTCATCGATTAGCTATACATCCAATCCATCAAGGCGCAGGTTATGCACAACACCTTATGGATTATGCAGAAACCTATGCTAAAAATAAGCACTTTGATTCTGTTAGATTAGACACTTTTTCGCAAAACTCAAGAAACATAAAATTTTACGAACTTCGCGGGTATAAAAGATTGGGGGAAATTTACTTTCCTAAGCAAAGTGAGCATCCATTTTTCTGTTACGAACTTGTATTTTGAGCACAGATATTAGCCTAAAACATATAAATAAATTAGCAATTCCCGCTTTAATTTCCGGAATATCCGAGCCTATATTATCCTTAACTGATGCTGCTATTGTTGGAAATATAGATATTAATGCTACTGAGTCTTTAGCCGCCGTAGGTATTGTAACCACTTTTTTATCTATGCTTATTTGGGTGTTAGGGCAAACCCGAAGCGCTATCTCCTCCATTGTATCGCAATACGTAGGAGCTAATAAATTAGATAAAATAAAGAATCTTCCAGCTCAGGCTATATTCATAATAACTTCATTAAGCATCCTAATAATAATAAGTACTTACCCATTTGCTGATTCTATTTTTAAACTTTATAATGCTTCAAGTTTAATTTTAGATTATTGCGTTGAATATTATAAGATTCGAGTTTTTGGTTTTCCTTTTACATTATTTACTATAGGTGTTTTCGGTGCGTTTAGGGGGCTTCAAAACACTTATTATCCCATGGTTATTGCTATAACGGGCGCCTTGTTAAACATTCTTTTGGATGTTATATTAGTTTATGGGATTGAGGGAATAATATCACCCATGAATATAAAAGGAGCAGCTTATGCTAGTGTTATTGCTCAACTTGTCATGGCTATTTTATCAGCTTACTATTTGTTGAAAAAGACTATAATTCCTTTAAAGTTGAGCTTTCCTTTTAACAGAGAAATTAATCGTTTTATTTTAATGATTCTCAACCTTTTTGTTCGAACCATCGCCTTAAACGTTACATTATATTTTGCTAGTGCATTCTCAACAAGTTATGGGGCTCAGTACATTGCAGCGTATACAATTGCTATTAACTTATGGTTTTTAGGTGCGTTTATTATAGATGGTTATGCTAGTGCAGGAAATATTTTATCAGGTAAATTATATGGTGGCAAAGAATATAAGTCGCTAATTACTTTAAGCAATAAATTAATTAAATATGGTGTTATTTTAGGAATTATATCAGCCGCAATTGGGGTTATATTTTATTACCCGTTAGGGCTCGTTTTTACTAAAGATACCGCTGTTTTAGACGAGTTTTATTCTATATATTACATTGTTTTATTAATGCAACCATTGTGTGCAATAGCGTTTATTTTTGATGGAATATTTAAAGGGCTTGGTAAAATGAAATACTTACGAAATGTATTATTGTTTTCAACATTTTTGGTGTTTGTCCCAATCCTGTTTTGGCTAGATTATTTAAATTACAAGCTATATGCCATTTTTATCGCTTTAACAATTTGGATATTAGCAAGAGGAATTCCATTAATATTAAAATTTAGAAATATATTTATCCCGCTTACACAAAAAACTTAACTTTGAATAATTTCTAGACACTAATAAAAAAACAGTATGGATTTCATGTCATTTTTCAGTGGAAACGGATTATTTTTGCTATTAGCTTTAATACTAATCATTGTTTACTTTGTAAATAAGAGAAAAAGAAAATAATGAGCAATCATATTCGAATAACCAAACAATTTAATTTTGAGACTGGGCATGCGCTTTATGGCTACGACGGAAAATGCAAAAACGTTCACGGGCATAGTTATAAGTTATCGGTGACCGTTATAGGAATTCCTATAACCGACAATACCCATGTAAAATTCGGAATGGTCATTGATTTTAGTGACCTAAAAAAAATTGTTAAAGAAGAAATTGTTAATGTTTTCGACCATGCAACAGTTTTTAATAAAAACACGCCACACGTAGAGCTAGCCAATGAACTACAGGATCGCGGGCATAATGTGTTATTAGTAGATTATCAACCTACTAGCGAAATGATGGTTATCGACTTTGCTAAAAAAATTAAAAAACGCTTACCGCAACACATAACCCTGCACTCACTAAAATTGCAAGAAACAGAAAGCTCTTTTGCAGAGTGGTTTGCTTACGATAATATTTAGGGCGTTCCCTAAATAGGTCGGGCTTTTCATTCTATCTTTTTTGCACAAAAGCAAAAAAGGATGCCACTACAATCCCTAACGCAATTCATAACTTTCATTAAAAGTAGCGTAATAACATTGCAAAAACATTCTTTATATTTACAGCATGCAAATTCCAAAAGGAAAAAAAATATACTTTGCTTCCGATAATCATTTAGGAGCTCCAACTAATGAAGCTTCTCGTCCGCGCGAAAAAAAGTTTGTAGCTTGGTTAGATGAAATAAAAAAGGATGCCGCAGTCATATTTCTTCTTGGTGATTTATTCGATTTTTGGTTTGAATACAGTAAAGTAGTTCCAAAAGGATTTACTCGCACTTTAGGTAAACTAGCGGAAATTAGTGATTCAGGAATTCCTATTTACTACTTTGTAGGCAATCATGATTTGTGGATGAATGGCTATTTTGAAGACGAATTAAATATTCCCGTTTACCATAAACCCAAAGAATTCACTTTTAATAATAAAAAATTTTTTATTGGCCATGGTGATGGTTTAGGACCTTATGACAAAGGATATAAACGAATGAAAAAAGTATTTACTAATCCGTTTTTTAAATGGGTTTTTCGATGGGCACATCCTGATATTGGTATGCGAATTGCGCAATATTTATCAGTAAAGAACAAACTTATTTCTGGTGATGATGATGCGACATTTTTAGGAGAAGAAAACGAATGGTTGGTGCAATATTCTAAAGAAAAACTAAAAGACATACACCGCGATTATTTTGTGTTTGGTCATAGACATTTACCATTAGAAATAAGCCTGAATGAAAAATCAAAATACATCAATTTAGGCGATTGGATTACCTATTATACTTATGGGGTTTTTGATGGTGAAAACTTTGATTTAAAAGAATATAAATCTTAATCTCGTTCGTGTTCTTCTAAATCCTTAGTTAAATCTAGTTTTCTAAACGATGGTGAAACCAATCCTGTAGTAATAACAGTAATTAAAGTCATAGTTCCACCAAAAACAACTGCGGTAACCGTTCCCATTAATTTTGCTGTTAAACCACTTTCAAAAGCGCCTAATTCATTCGAAGAACCAACAAACATGGAGTTTACTGAAGACACACGTCCGCGCATATGGTCAGGTGTTTTAATTTGTAATATTGTTTGACGTATAACCATAGAAACGCCATCAGTCATTCCGCTAAAGAAAAGCGCTAAAAGCGATATCCAAAACACTGATGATAAACCAAAAACTATGATACAAACTCCAAAACCGAAAACTGCAGCCAGTAATTTCATGCCCGCATTTCTACTAATTGGTATATAGGCTGTAACCAACATAGTTAAAAACGCGCCAACAGCAGGTGCTGCTCTTAACACTCCAAAACCCTCACTACCAACTTCCAAAATATCTTGAGCAAAAACAGGTAAAAGAGCAATAGCTCCACCAAATAATACCGCTATCATATCCAAAGTCATTGCGCCTAAAATAGCCTTCGTTTTAAAAACAAATCGAACGCCCTCTTTTAAACTTTCAATAATAGGTTCTCCAATTTTAGGATTTAAAATAGGTTTTCTCTTTATCTGTAATAGGATAAAAAATGACAATAACACTAAACCAAAAATAATACAAAGAGACCAATGCACTCCAAGCCAACCAATGGAAAACCCTCCAAACGCAGGGCCTAATACACCAGCCATTTGCCATGTAGAACTATTCCACGTGGCAGCGTTTGGATATATTTTTTTTGGAACTATTAAAGCAACAAGAGAAAAAATAGTAGGCCCAAAAAAAGAACGTAAAAACCCTCCAAAAAACACCAGTGCATAAATTGAATATAAAATTGTTTTTGTAGACCATTCAGCAACTAATTTTGGCCACGTTAATAAAAATAGCCCTAAGCTTATTAATGAAAATGCGGCTATGCAAATAGCTAACAAATTCCGTTTTTCTTTTTGATCTACAATGTGTCCTGCAAATAACGCCATAGTAAAAGCTGGTATAATTTCCATAAGCCCTATTATACCAAGAGATAAAGGGTCTTTTGTGATACTATAAACTTCCCATTCAATTACAATAAATTGCATAGACCAGCCAAATACCAATACAAATCGAACTAATAAAAATATATTAAACTCCTTAATTCGTAATGCTGCATACGGGTCGGTTTTTGACATAAACTAAGCTTTTATATCGCGCAATTTTAACTGTAAATTTATATTTCCACGCCATTCATTTTCATCAATAGAGTAAACGGCACTGAATGGTTTTTGTTCAGATATTATTTCAAATTTTTCTGCCATACTAAATCCAATACCAACAAGTCTGCTCTTAGAATTAGGTTGAGTTGCTGTTAATCTTAAATGTGTTTTATCTGCCCCAACACATTTACCATAACCTGTATCTATTAAATTGTCAGATAAAAAAACAGGTGTCATATTACTCGGCCCATAAGGCGCAAATTGCTTTAAAATTCTATAAAACTTTGGCGTAATATCATGTAAGTCTATTTTACAATCAATTTTAATTTCTGGAGTTAGTAAATTTCTATCAATAGTTCGAGATACTTCATCTTCAAAAGCTTGTTTAAAGGCTTCATAATTTTCTTCCTTTATTGTTAAACCAGCGGCGTATTTATGGCCTCCAAATTGCTCAATATGCACGCTACATGCCTCCAAAACGTTATAAATATCAAAATCTCTTACTGAACGTGCCGATGCTGCCAATTTATCGCCACTTCTTGTGAAAACAATGGTTGGTCTGTAATAGGTTTCAGTTAATCTAGAAGCCACAATACCAATAACGCCTTTATGCCAATTTTTGTCATAAACAACAGTAGTAAAACGTTTCTGCTCTTTTTGTTTTTCAATTTGCGCAAGAGCTTCTTCTGTAATTTGTTTATCAATTTCACGTCTTTCAAGGTTATAGTTATTAATTTCAGAAGCGTATTTTTCAGCCATATCGGGTTCTTCTTCGGTTAATAAAGTTACTGCGTAATTACCATGTTTCATCCTACCCGCAGCATTTATACGAGGAGACACTATAAATACCACATCGGTAATGGTAAGCTCTGTTTTTTCAACTTGGGTTAAAATAGCCTTAATGCCTGTTCTAGGATCTGTGTTTATAACTTTTAATCCAAAATAGGCCAAAACTCTATTTTCTCCATCAATAGGAACAATGTCTGCACCAATGGCAGTAGCTACTAAATCTAGATATTCGGTTAAATCTTTGGCGGTTTTACCATCTTTGGATGCTAGTGCTTGTACGAGTTTAAAGCCCACGCCACAACCACAAAGCTCTTTATATGGATAATTACAATCGCTTCTTTTTGGATCTAAAACAGCTTCAGCTTCTGGGATTATATTCCCAGGTCTATGATGATCACAAATAATAAAATCGATTCCTAAATTTTTAGCGTATGCAACTTTATCAACAGATTTAATTCCGCAATCTAGCGCAATAATTAGTGAAAAATCATTTTCTAGAGCAAAGTTTATTCCTTTATAAGAAATACCGTATCCTTCATCATACCTATTAGGAATATAAGTATAAACTAAGCTATGTTTCGTTTTTAAATAGGATGACATTAAAGCTACAGATGTTGTTCCATCAACGTCATAATCGCCGTACACCAAAATGTTTTCTTTGTTCTTTATAGCTTTTTCAATTCGTGCCACAGCTTTATCCATGTCCTTCATTAAGAACGGATCGTGCAAATGTTTTAAACTGGGTCTGAAAAATTTTTTAGCCTCTTCAAAAGTTTCAATACCTCGCTGTAGTAGTAATGTGGCTATACTAGCATCCACTTGAAGTGTCTTTTGTAATGCTTCAAGTTTGTTTTTTTCTGGTGTAGGCTTTAGGGTCCAACGCATATATTTCTGAAGAAATAATTTTGTGATTATTCTTTTTTATGAAAATGGGTTTCAATTTTTAATTCTGCAAATTGCCGAAACATTTCCATAACTCCACAATATTTTTCTATTGATAGATCAACTGCTTTTTGAAGTTTATTTTCGTTTAACTTATTTCCATAAAAGTGAAAATGCATCGCCACTTTGTTGTAATATTTAGGGTGTTCTTCGGTAAGTTCTGCGTCAATGTCAATTTTAAAATCAGAAACATCTAATTTCATTTTTTTAATAAGCGAAGCCACATCCAAACCTGAGCACCCTGCTAAACTAGAGAGCATTAAAGCTTTTGGACGATAACCATCGCTTTTGCCGCCATGCTCTTCTCCCGCATCAATAAACAGTTTTTGGCCTGATGGATTCGTACTTTCAAATTTCATTTCGCCCAACCAAGTAGTTGTTATTTGATTTGTCATCTTTTTCTGAATAATTTTTTGTTTCTTGTAATATCAAAAATACTATTTAAAAAATAAAATATGCCTTTAGTAAAGCCATTATCTTCCGACCATGATACAGAAACCAAAGAACTGGCAGAATTTTTTAATGAAACACTAGGTTTTTGCCCTAATTCAGTTCTAACAATGCAGCATCGCCCTGCGATTAGTAAGGCTTTTATTAATTTGAATATAGCCGTTATGGCAAATGGAGGAAGGGTTACCTCAGCTTTAAAGCGAATGATTGCATGGGTTTCAAGCAACGCGACTGGATGTCGGTATTGTCAAGCACACGCCATAAGAGCTGCAGAGCGCTATGACGCAGAACAAGAGCAATTAGATAATATATGGGAATACAGAACACACCCTTCTTTTAATGAAGCAGAACGTGCTGCATTAGATTTTTCACTACTTGCTAGCCAGGTTCCTAATGGCGTAAACGATAAAATCAAAAAAAGACTATATGAGCATTGGAATGAGGGTGAAATAGTTGAAATACTTGCTGTTATTTCATTGTTCGGATATTTGAATAGATGGAATGATAGTATGGGAACTACAATTGAATATGGCGCAATTGAAAGTGGTGACCAATATTTAGGAAAACATGGTTGGGAAAAAGGTAAACATATTTAATTTACTAATATTTTAGAAACAAGTGTTCTCAATTCCGGAATTACTTCAATATCGAACCACGGGTTTTTTGTTAACCAAAATCTATTTCTTGGTGATGGATGGGGCAATGTAAAATATTTTGGCGTATATTCTTTAAAGTTATGAACTGTTTTAGTTAAAGTGTTCTTAGCTGTATTCTTCAAATAATATTTTTGAGCATACATGCCAATTAAAACAATAAGTTTAATGTTTTTTAATTCACTTAATACTGGTTTGTGCCATTTAGGAGCGCATTCTGGTCTTGGTGGTAAATCCCCGGTTTTTCCTTTTCCAGGATAACAAAATCCCATTGGTATTATTGCAAATTTTGATTCATCATAAAAATCCTCTTCTGTAACATTCAACCATTTACGTAATTGAACACCGCTTGCATCATCCCAAGGAATTCCAGAGGCATGAACTTTGGTTCCTGGAGCTTGACCAATTATTACAATTTTAGAATTGGGATGTGCAGAAACTACAGGTCTTGGCCCTAAAGGTAAATGCTCTTTACAAATATTGCATTGCTTTATATCTAGTAGTAAATCTTGTATCATTTTTTGCCGCCAACACAAATTACAATTTCTCCTTTTGGTGGTTTATTAGTATAGTATTCCAAAACTTCTTTGGCAGTTCCTCGAATAGTTTCTTCAAACATTTTGGTTAATTCTCGTGATACTGACACCTGTCGATCTTCTCCAAAATACTCGCAAAAATGTCCTAAGGTTTTTAATAATTTATGAGGGCTTTCATAAAAAATTATAGTTCTTGATTCTTCCGCTAAAAGCAACAATCGTGTTTGCCTTCCTTTTTTAACGGGTAAAAACCCTTCAAAAACAAACTTATCGTTAGGTAAACCTGAGTTAACTAGAGCAGGAACAAAAGCGGTGGCTCCTGGTAAACAATCTACCTCAATATTGTTTTCAATGCAAGCGCGAGTTAGTAAAAATCCAGGATCTGAAATAGCAGGGGTACCAGCATCGCTAATCAAAGCAACGGAGGTGCCACTTTTAATTTTTTGAATTATAGTGTCAACCGTTTTATGCTCGTTATGCATATGATGTGATTGCATATGCGTAGTAATTCCGTAATGTTTTAGGAGTTTGCCCGATGTTCGAGTATCTTCAGCAAGAATTAAATCTACTTCTTTTAAAACTTCAATTGCCCGAAAGGTGATGTCTTTTAAATTACCAATAGGTGTTGGCGCCAAATAAAGTTTGCTCATTAATTAAATTTTGCTTCAATAATTTTCAAAAAGCGTTCTTCAAATTCTTCCTTATTAATCCAATTATTGTAATCTGGTTTTACTATGTTTTCGATAAATTGTTCTGAATCTTTAAATGTTTCGAATGTGCCTAACTGTGATATTACCCTATCGTACTCTTCGCTTTTACCATTGAACAAATGTTTTATAAAGGCTATTTTATCGTTTAATCCAATATTAAAACTATTTGTTTTCAATTTATCATTCAATGATTTTTTCCCGTTTGAAACACCATTCCGAACTTTAGAAACTGGATCGAAAATAGGGGTTTCTTTAAAATCTGCTGTAATTTCTTCTAAATCACTTTTATGATGCATTTTTTTAGGAACGTCGGCTACTTCCTCAGGCATTTGAGCAACCATATCTTTAATCTTATTCATTACGGGCTCCATAATCTCATCTTCCCTATAATCATCAAGATTAACGTATATTTTATCTTCAACTTCTATATTATCGCTTATTTTGTTATTAAATGCACTGTCTAACATGCCAAAGAAAGACGAATCACTACCAATTGTTGGTAAGTCACCATCAGAATTATCGTGAGCAAATTTTAATACAGATAGTTTTTCATAAAGGGCAGATACTTCAGCATGCATTTTTAAAACGTCTTCTTTCCCTTTTAATTTAAGAATTCTATGTGCTATACTAACAAGTTCAGACTCTAACTTCTTCTTCATTGTTTATAATTTTTTAATTATTGCGATTTAGGCTTTTGATTTTTACTAAATTTACGCCACCTTTATACAAACGAATAATTGCTTTGTTTTAGTGTTAAATTTACGAAATGTTTCTTGAAAATACAGTAAATCATAAAGAACAATTTGGATGGATTGAAGTTATCTGTGGTTCCATGTTTTCTGGAAAAACTGAAGAATTAATCCGACGGTTAAAACGTGCTCAATTTGCTAGACAGAAAGTTGAGATTTTTAAACCTACCCTTGATGTGCGCTATAATGAAGAAATGGTGGTGTCTCATGACGATAACGAAATTCGCTCAACACCTGTTCCTGCAGCCGCCAATATTCCTATTTTAGCGGATGGTTGTGATGTTGTGGGAATTGATGAGGCCCAATTTTTTGATGATGAAATTATTAGAGTTTGTAATGATTTAGCAAATAAAGGGGTTCGTGTTATTGTGGCTGGATTGGACATGGATTTTAAAGGCAACCCTTTTGGTCCCATGCCTTTTTTAATGGCAACAGCAGATTATGTTACCAAAGTACATGCTGTTTGCACTCGTACTGGAAATTTAGCACAATATAGTTATCGAAAAGCTAAAAGTGATAATCTGGTGCTTTTAGGTGAAGTTGATGAATACGAACCATTAAGTAGAGCTGCATACTATAAAGCTATGATGCGTGATAAAGTAAGAAACCTGAAGGTTAATGACGCCCAAGAAGTTAACCCAAAACCGAAAGACGCCAATGCTTAAAGCACAAGAAACCGTGCTTGAAATAGATTTAAAAGCACTAAAACATAATTTTGATCATCTTAAATCAAAATTAGAAAGCAATACAAAATTTTTAGCGGTAGTAAAAGCTTATGGTTACGGAAGCGATGCTTGCGAAATCGCTAGATATTTAGAAGGTTTAGATGTTGATTATTTTGCTGTCGCATATGTTAATGAAGGCATTAAATTAAGAAAGGCTGGAATTAGAAAACCCATTTTAGTATTGCATCCGCAGGCAGCAAATTTTGATAAATTAGTAGCGCATTGTTTAGAACCTAGCCTATACAATGCCAAAATTTTAAACGAATTTATAGAAATAGCCACTGCTGAAAATCAATCTAATTACCCAATTCATATAAAATTTAATACCGGATTAAATCGATTAGGCTTTTCCAAAAATGACATTAATTATATCGCTTCAAAACTTAAAGGATCAAAAGCTGTAAAAGTAAAATCAATATTTTCTCATTTGGCTGCCAGCGAGGATTTAACTGAAAAAAATTTCACTTTAAATCAAATTGACAGCTTTAAAAATATTTCTTCAAACATGATTGAAAGTATCGGTTATAAGCCCATACTACACATTTGTAATACTTCGGGTTTATTAAATTATCCAGATGCCCATTTAGATATGGTAAGAAGCGGTATAGGCTTATATGGTTTTGGAAATTCTAAAAAAGAAAACCAATATTTAAAGCCAATTGCTACATTAAAAACTATTATTTCTCAAATTCATAGTATTGAAAAGGGTGAATCTGTGGGTTATAATAGGGGCTTTAAAAGTGACACTTTTTTAAAAACGGCTACATTACCAATTGGACATGCAGATGGCATTGGAAGACAATATGGTAATGGAAAAGGGTTCGTAACAATTGATGGTAAAAAAGCACCTATTATTGGAAATGTTTGTATGGATATGATCATGGTAAACATAACAAATATTGACTGTAAAGAAGGTGATGAGGTAATTGTTTTTAACAACAACATAACCGCTGAAAATTTAGCAGAATCAGCCAATACTATTTCTTATGAAATCTTAACCGCTATTTCTCAACGTATTAAGCGAAGTTTTCTTAAATAATAAAATTGATTTATTTTTTAAATGTGCCTTTTTTGTATATATTGTACGTTATTAACCTAATAACTAAGAATAATGTTAAAAGAATTTAAGAATTTTATTATGACGGGCAATGTAATTGACTTTGCCGTTGCTGTGATTATGGCAGGAGCCTTAGGCGCTGTTATTAAAGGATTTGTAGATAATATAGCGATGCCTTTTGTGGGTTATTTTACAGGAGGAGTAAGTTTCGAAGATCTGCATGTAGCTATGGACGGTCAAGAGTACATGACCGTAGCCGCAGCAAAAGAAGCCGGTGGAGCCGTTATTGCTTATGGCCTTTGGATTAACACAATTATTAATTTAATTATTGTTGGTTTAGTTATGTTCATTATAGTAAAAGCATATGCTAAAACTAAAAAACCTGTTGAAGAAGCGCCAGCAGCGCCAGCCGGCCCTACTCAAGAAGAGTTACTTGTTCAAATTAGAGATTTGTTAAAAAAATAACAAACTGTTAAATAAACAACAAGGTGTTATTTGTTGTTAAAAAGCCCTCGTTTTAAAGAAATGAGGGCTTTTTTTAGATTTTAAAATGGAATTAATACTTAATTTTGCCAAACAATATTTTAAATAAAAAATTATGAAAGTAGCTGTTGTTGGAGCCACAGGTATGGTAGGCGAAGTAATGCTAAAAGTTCTTGCAGAACGTAATTTCCCTGTCTCAGAATTAATCCTTGTTGCTTCTGAACGATCTGTTGGTAAAATTATAACTTATAATGGAATTGATCACAAAGTTGTTGGTTTACAAACTGCAGTTTCAATGCGTCCTGATATAGCTTTATTTTCTGCTGGTGGAGAAACCTCATTAGACTGGGCTCCTAAATTTGCTGAAGTTGGCACAACCGTTGTTGATAATTCATCTGCATGGAGAATGGATCCTACAAAAAAATTAGTGGTTCCAGAAATTAACGCATCAGAACTAACAAAGGAAGATAAAATAATAGCCAATCCAAACTGCTCTACAATTCAATTGGTAATGGCCTTAAATCCTTTACATAAAAAATACAAAATGAAACGTGTGGTTGTGTCAACATATCAATCCGTTTCTGGTACAGGCGTTAAAGCAGTAAATCAACTGGAAAATGAAATTGCCGGTATAGAAGGAGAAATGGCTTATCCTTATCCAATAGGCAGAAATGCTTTGCCTCATTGCGATGTGTTTGAAGAAAATGGGTATACTAAAGAAGAAATGAAGCTGGCGAGAGAGCCACAAAAAATACTGAACGACCGTACGTTTTCAATTTCTGCAACTGCGGTTAGAATACCTACTTCTGGCGGGCATTCAGAGTCTGTAAATGTTGAGTTTGAAAATGATTTTAATTTAGCCGATGTTCGAAAATTATTAAGTCAAACTCCAGGTGTAGTAGTTCAAGATAATACGGATACTAACACCTATCCAATGCCGATTTATGCAAATGATAAAGACGATGTGTTTGTTGGTAGAATAAGAAGAGATGAAACGCAACCTAATACTTTAAATATGTGGATAGTTGCTGATAATTTACGTAAAGGCGCTGCGACAAATACGATTCAAATTGCCGAATATTTAATTGAGCATAAGTTAGTTTAACTTATTTTTTACACTCTTAACAAATGGCTTCTGACTTTAAATCGGAAGCTTTTTTGTTTAATTTTGAAACATAATCAATAATGAAAATATTAGTTGGCTATTGCTAATTTTACTTTTTATTAAGAACAAATATTTTATATAATTACAGTGAAATATTCCCAAACAAAAACATTTTATAAAACCCGATAAACTAGCGTGCTTAAAGTAGATAATATAACTTTTAACTATACCAAATCACCTGTATTAAAAGATATTTCTTTTAAAGTTGAAGAAGGAGAAAATCTGGCCATTATAGGCGAAAGTGGGTCAGGAAAAAGCACTTTATTAAAACTAATATACGGAGAATTTGATTTAAATAAAGGACATGTTTTCTGGAAAGACACTGAAGTTCTAGGACCAAAACATAACTTAGTAGTTGGCTATGATTTTATGAAATATGTCTCGCAGGAATTCGATTTAATGCCTTTTATAACTGTTGAAGAAAACATTGGAAAATTCTTATCAAACTTTTTTCCTAAAGACAAAAAAGAACGTACATCTGAACTATTAGAGGTTGTAGAATTAACAGAATTTGCTAAAACAAAAGTAAAAACCTTAAGCGGCGGTCAAAAACAACGTGTTGCTCTGGCGCGCGCCTTGGCAAAACAACCAGAAATTATCTTGCTAGACGAACCATTTAGCCATATTGATAATTTTAAAAAACAATCTCTACGGCGAAGTGTTTTTAAATATTTAAAGCAAAAAAACATTACTTGTATTGTTGCAACCCACGACAAAGAAGATGTTTTGGGTTTTGCAGACAACATGATTGTTTTAAATGAAAACAAAATAGAAGCTCACGATTCTCCTGAATTTTTATACTACAACCCTAAAACACCTTTAATTGCTTCATTTTTTGGAGAATTTAATTTAATTAATGACGACATTATTTATTCCCATCAATTACATGTGGTAAAAAAATCTAATTTAAAAGTTAAGGTCTCTCAAAGCTATTTTAAAGGTATTCAATATCTAATAGAAGCAAATTTAAATTGTGAAAAAGTTTATTTTGAACACGAATTTGAATTAAAAAAAGGAGAACTTATATTTTTAGAAATTAAGAAACTTCAGTAATTGTAAACGACTGTGATCTAAACACAACTTCATCTCCTAACATTTTGCCTATTAGCAATTGTCCGATAGGAGTATTTGCTGAAATAGCAAAAAAAACATCTTTTCCAACTTTAAGCTCGCCTGCGCTAATAGATATAAAATAGTTTGCTTTTGAAGTGTAAACAACACTTCCAAAATTAATTATTTGAGAAGAGTTATCAAGTTTTATTTTAGCAAGTGTTTGTTTTATATTTTCAATTTCGGATAATTGTTTACCAGCTTTCTCACGTTCTAATTGCAACATAGCTCGACCAGTTTCATGCTTGTCACCTGCACTACTTTTAGTTTCCGATTTTAAAGATTCTTGGATTTCATTAATTGTATATTGAACTATTTGGTTCCTTTTTTCAATAAATTCAACACATTTATCAAATAACTTTTGCTTTATTCCCATTATACCAAATCTGCTAATTCCTTACCAACTTTACTGCCAATTGCAACTCCCATTCCGCCTAATCTCACGCCACAATACACATTGTTTGAGAGCTGTTTAACAATTGCTTTTTTCTGTTTTCCAACACCCATAATTCCACTCCATCGGTGCTCAATTACAACCTTCTTTTTTGGTAATATCGTTGTTGATAAAAGCTCTTCAAGCTTATTTTGAACTAATTCTGTCTGTCCTATTTCTGAAGTTTCTTCTGTTTTAAAATCTAAGTTTCTTCCACCGCCCAATAATATACGATTGTCAATATTTCTAAAATAATAATACCCTTTATCCAAATGAAAAGTGCCTTTAATATTTAAGTTTTCAATGGGTTTTGTAATGAGTACCTGTGCTCTTGCAGGTTGTACTTTTTCATTGATTAATTGAGAAGCAAATCCGTTTGTAGCTATTATTAATTTTGAAGTTGAAATTTCAAATTGATTTGTTTTAATTTTTACCGAATTGTTGCTTTCATTAAAATCTTGAACATAAATATTATTTAAAATTTTTGTGCCTCCAGAAAGTACTTTTTGAAGTAAGGATTCCATCATTTTACCGGTATCGATCTGAGCCTCAAAAGCATTATAAATATAGGTTTGATTAATATTGTTGAATTTGAAAATATTTGGTTTAGTACTAAAAACGTTTTCTTTAAAAATTGGTTTTAACATTTTATTAATAGCTTCTTTTCTTGAGAGGCATTCATTTAGTAAAGTTTCATACTTAAAAAATAGTTCGTAGCCGCCATTTTTTTGATAATTAATAGTTTTATCGCCTAATGTTTCTCTAAGCATTATTAAACCGTCAACACGTTTTTTTATAAGTTCCAAAACTTCAGCTTCAGAATGAGAAGATAAATCGTCTAAAATTTCACTAAGGCTACCAAAACAAGCGAATCCCGCATTTTTTGTGCTTGCGCCTTGTGGTAACATGCCTTTTTCCAGAATTAAAATATTAGATTTTGGAAATCGCTTTTTTAAGTATAAGGCACAATTTAATCCAACAATACCGCTCCCTATAATAGTATAATCTATATTGGTTAGCCACGATTTTATTTCCCAGTATGAAAGATTCAATTAATTTTATTTGATGCTTATAAAAATAGCTAAATTTTTGATGGGATTTTTGTTTTGCGTTAAGGATAGCAGTGGTATCCTTTTTTGAGGAACGAAAAAAAGATTTAACGGATAGCCTGACCCCGATTAAAACGGGGTAACGCCATAAAAAAAACTCCGAAATTTCTTTCGGAGTCTTAGTTTTTATTCTGTAGCTTCTTTTTGCATTACGAAATCTTCCATAAATTTAGTGGTGTAATTACCGGCTAAATAATCAGGATGTTCCATAAGTTGCCTATGGAATGGAATAGTAGTTTTTATGCCTTCTATAACAAACTCATCTAATGCTCGTTTCATTTTATTAATAGCCTCTTCTCTTGTTTGCGCGGTTGTAATTAACTTTGCAATCATAGAATCATAATTTGGTGGAATAGCGTAACCTGCATATA
>NZ_JABDMV010000147.1 GCF_013001275.1 Flaviramulus sp. | reverse complement strand
GCAATACTGTCAGCATAATTAAGGTTGTTGAAATTAAAACAGAATATTGTTCTTTTACTTCAAACCATTTCATAAATATTCCAATCAAAATTACCATAATTCCAAGTCCAACCAGCGTATTTCGCATAAAAGTAGAGTATCTTTTAATATCTATTTTTTCCTTGTCTCGTTTTTTTAACATGTTATAACCAGCAATAAGGTTCGGAAAAGGTTTAACCAATAATCCCGCAATGATTAGTATTAATCCCGTAATTAATTCAGAAAAGTACATTAGGCTAAAAATTTAAACAAGTCTTAATTTGATTTAAATATAATAAAATATCAACTTCATTATAATATTAAAAACTTGTAAATTGCAATGCATGGATAACGATTTAAGTAATTACAGGAAATCTTACGAAAAGGACGCTTTATTAAAAAAAGATGTTCCAGAAAATCCAATCGAATTATTTCAAAAATGGTTTTATGAAATTGAAGAGCATTTTGCTATTGATGAAGGTAACGCCATGACTTTATCTACTTTAGGATTAGATGGTTATCCTAATAATCGGGTTGTATTATTAAAACGATACACATACGAGGGCTTCATATTTTTCACAAATTATGAGAGCGAAAAAGCTAAATCAATTGAAACAAATAAAAATGTTTGTATTTCTTTCTTTTGGCATACAGCAGAAAGACAGATAATTATTAAGGGAAAAGCTGAAAAAATTGCTGAAAATTTAAGCGATGGCTATTTTGAATCGAGACCACGTGGGAGCCAGTTAGGAGCGTTTGTATCAAATCAGAGCGAAGTGGTTAGTGATAGAAAGCAATTAGAAGATAAACTGTCTCAATTAGAAAAAAAATTTGATGGTAAAGAAATTCCGAGACCATCAAACTGGGGCGGTTATATTGTAAAGCCCATAGAATTTGAGTTTTGGCAGGGCAGGCCGAATAGATTACATGATAGGATTAGATACAAACTTCAAAATGATAATAATTGGTTGATAAATCGATTATCTCCATGAAAATAACGTTGAAATGCTATTTTATAATTCTTTAAACTGTATTTCACCGATTAAAAACTATTAACATCGATTAACGACAAGTAGTTTGTCGATTTTAACATTTCATTAACATTTACTTCAAGTTAGGCGGTTAGTTTTACACAACCCAATCTAAAATGCTTAACCTATGAAGTTGTTTATTAAGTTGCCTTTACTGGCATTGTTTACCGTTTTGACATTATCGTCATGTTCTACGGACAGTTTTGATGATAAAGCAGAGTCTTTAGAATTAACCCTTAAAAATATTGAGGCTAAAACTATAGAAGTTGATATTTTAGACCTTATTAACGACCACAGAATGTCATTAGGATTAAATCCACTAAACGATATGAGTATTGTAAAGTCTGTTGCATATAGCCATACTGATTATATGGTAGATAAAGACGAAGTATCTCATGCTAACTTTTACACACGTAGTAATTATTTAAAGGCGAACGCTGGCGCTAAAAAAGTGACTGAAAATGTAGCTTATGGATATAGTTCGGCTCAATCTGTTGTAAATGCTTGGATAAAAAGTGCATCGCACAAGGCAAACATAGAAGGTGATTTTACGAACTTTGATGTTTCAGCGGAAAGAAACGAAGATGGAAGATGGTACTATACTAATATTTTTATAAAAAAATAAAGTTGTATTTATAGCACCTCACAATATAACTTTTTTGATTTTCTGATTAATAGCAATTAAAAAATTAAATAAGTTATTTTAATAACTTTCTGTTATTGAATTTAGCTTTAGGATAAAAATCCTCTCAATATATTGAGAGGATTTTTTATTTAAAAAAAACCATCAAAAGAAATTTTCTATTGATGGTTTTAGTAATATTAATTAGATTAAAATTAATTCATATCTACAATAATAAATTGTGTTCGTCTGTTTAATTTATGTTGTTCTTTAGAGCAAGGGTTACATTTATTTAATAAATTTTGCTCTCCAAATCCTTTATATTCAACAATTCTATCTGATTTTACACCTTTGTTTACTAAGTATTTATAAGTCGTTATGGCTCTTTTTTCAGATAGTCTATGATTATATTCAGGGGTACCTCTAGAATCTGAATGAGATTCAATTTTAATAACCATATGTGGATATTTATTCACCATCAAGTTTACAATTCTATCTAATTCTTGGGTGCTTTCTTTTTTAATTTCGGCTTGATTAAAATCGAAATAAATAGGGTTGAGCTTAACAATTGGAATTATTTCTTCTTTTTCTTTTGGAATTAAAACAAATTGAGATGTAATACTTTTAATATTTATTTCTATATCTTTTGTAGAAACTTGATTTTTAAATTCAATGTAAGCATCTTTTTTAATAGTTACATTATTAACAGTATCTCTAGCAATATTTATTTCATAATACCCATTTTCGTTAGTTTTAACTAAGTTTATGGTTAATCCTTCATTATCTAATAAAGATACTTCTGCATTTTGAATTGGCTTATTTGTATTAGAATCAGTTATCGTACCTTCTAGTTTTAATGGAGGAATTCTATTGAAGGCATAAATATCGTCGCTACCAATTCCTCCAGTTCTATTCGATGCAAAATAACCCGATAAACCATCTGAATTTATGAAAAACGAAAAATCGTCTTCTGCAGAATTAACCGGCTCTCCCAAATTACTAACTTCTATAATATTGTTATTGGTGTCCAAAACAGTTTCATAAATATCTAGCATACCCATTCCAGAGTGACCATCGGATGCAAAAAATAGTTTTCCGTTATTATTTATAAAAGGAAACCTTTCGTTGTTTTTGGTATTTACAATATTTCCTAAATTTTGTGGATTTCCAAATGTACCATCAACATTTATATCGACATAATAAATATCAGATCCTCCAATACTTCCTTTCATATCTGAAGAGAAATATAATTTTGTTTCATCTTCGTTCAAGGCCGGATGTACATTTGAGAAATTATTACCATTAAATGGTAATTCTTTAATGTTAATCCATTTATCATTAACCAATGAAGCAGCGTAAATTTTAAGATGGGTAATTAAATTATCATCTGTTCCTAATTCATTCTTATTAAAGTCATTTCTGGAGAAATACATTGTTTTACCATCTTTAGTTATGGTAAGCGATCCTTCATGAAATATAGTATTTACATCACCTTTTAGTTTAGATTTATGATCAACTAAAGTGTCATTCGAGTCTTTATCTATTACATAAATATCTAAAAATGGTTCATTTGTTTTTTGGTCAATATGTTTTACAAGAGAACCTTCATCTCTTGATGATGTAAAATAGATATTTCCATCATATTCAAAAGCTCCAAAATCGCTGAACTTTGAATTAAACTTAAACTCTGTTAAAAAATATTCTTGTGAAGAGTTTTTAACATTAGAATTTTTGAATACGTTATTTACAATTCGCTGAGCACTATTTTGTGCAAAAGTAGAACTGACCATTAATAAAGTAAAACAGATTATTATATAGTTTTTTAATTTCATGGGGTCATTTTTAATTAAAAATCTTGTCATATTTTATAATTATTGTGTGTGAATTAAGGAGGATTACTCCATTTTTACAACAATAAATTGAGTACGTCTATTTAATTGATGTTGTTCTTCTGAACAAGCTACACCATCGGCACATTCATTTATTAACCTACGCTCTCCATAACCTTTATATTCTGTTATGTTTGCTGGGTTTACACCTTGAGATGTTAAATAGTTATAGGTTGATTTTGCTCTATTAGTTGATAAAATGTCGTTGTATTCAAAAGTTCCACGAGAATCTGTATGAGCTTCAATACGAATAACCATTTCAGGGTAATCAACTGTCATCAGTTTCACAATTTTATCTAACTCAATAGCATATTCTTTTCGAATATTATACTTTTCAAAATCAAAATAAATGGGCTTAAGTTGTGCATTTTTTATAGATGTAGAATCATTTCCAATCAAGTTATTATCGTAATCCAAATTGTTTGTATTTAAATCTGCAAGTTTTACAACATCAGGCTTTGGGTTTATTAATAAATTAGCTTTTATGGTAATCAATTCGGTTTGAATATTTTTTGAAGTAAATGTTCTATAATCATCAATATATTTATCTTGACTAGCAACAATTTTGTAGTCTTGATTTCTATCAATATTTATTTGAAAATAACCATTTTCATCGGTTTCCATATACGCAATTTGCTGATCCTTATCATCAAACAATGTAATTACGGCTTTTGGAACAGGGTTGGTATTAATCGCATCAGTCACTACGCCTTCAACATGAAGCACAGGCTCTCTATGAAATGCATATATATCGTCACTTCCACGACCACCTTGTCGGTTGGATGCAAAATAACCGGTAATACCGTTTTCATTCATGAAAAATGAAAAATCATCTTTATTTGAATTCACTGGAATACCAAGATTTATTACATCAACAATACTTTCTTCGTTTTCTTCGCCTTTAATGGTGGCAAAAATATCGAGCATACCTAAACCAGTATGTCCATCAGACGAAAAGAATAAAACGCCTTCATTATTTATAAAGGGAAATCCTTCAGCGCTCTCAGTATTCACAACATCACCCATGTTTTTTAAGTCCATTAGAATACCATCTGAACCAATATTAGTTACCCAGATGTCTGATCCACCTCTTGTCCCAGGTCTATCTGAGGCAAAATATAATTTAGAATCGTCTGAATTTAAAGCGGGATGTTGCGTTGAGAAATTATCACCGTTAATTGGGAGGTCTTCAAGATTTGTCCATTCTCCATCAACCAAAGTAGCTCGATAAATCTTCATATTGGTCAAACCTTTGTTATCTTTTACTTCTATGTCTTCATTGAAATTATTTCTTGAAAAATACATGGTTTTCCCATCTTTTGTAATTGTAACGGGACCATCATGGTATATCGAATTTACATCACCCTTTATTTTTGCTGAGTAATCCACATTTTTTTTAGAATTAGCGTCGGCAACATAAACATCTAAAAAAGGTTGTTCATTCCAACCATATAATCGTTTAATAGCAACTCCTTCGTCTCTTGCCGAAGCAAAATATACTTTTCCATCTTGCTCAAATGCTCCAAAATCGCTATACTTTGAATTAAACCGAACTCTATCTAAAAAGTACTGTTGTTGGGCACCAAAAACACTTGTTATGAAATTTACATCTTTTGAAAAATCATTAGCGTGAACCACACCACCTGAATCTTTAAATCTTAATAACCATTCTTGTGATTCGTCGTATTTTTTCATACCACGTAATGATTGTGCATATTTATAATAATATTCTGTTGGAACATTTTTCTGTTTAACAACGCTTTTATAGTATCGAGATGCATTACGTGGATCTCTTAAAAGGGAATAACAATCTGCTAATTTTCTAGTTGCATAATCTTTGTTATAATTGTTTGCGATCAAATCTCTATAGACTTTTGCAGCTTTAACAAATGAAAATTTATTAAATAACGTATCTGCTCTTTTCTGTTTTCCTTGCTGTGCAAAGACTGAAAAACTTAGCACTAATGCGAAACAAACTAATATGTGATTTTTGTAGTTCATAAAAATTTGTATTAAAAGTATCTTGGTGATTTTAATTTAGAACTTAAGAATTTAAACTCATAAATAAGTAAAATTTCGTGTGTTCCTGTTGTATAGTCCGCAATTTCAGAAATTGGTTTTTCGTAAGCATATCCTATTCGTAATTGTCTAGATACTTGTATATCGGCTATTCCACCAATGGCTGCTGTTCGTTCGTTAATTCTATATGTACCGCCTAACCAAAATTTTTCATTAAACAAAAGATTAGCTGTAAGATCGTATGAAACTGGAGCACCATTTGTTGCTTTTACTAAAAATGCAGGTTTTAGTTTTATACTTTTATTTAAGTCTACTACAACTCCTCCCGTAAAATAATAACTAATTCGTTCTAATGCTTCATAGCTCTTTTCTTTATTCATATCATTATTTAATATTCTTGGAGCAGATAATCCAAAATATACCCTATTAGTACTCCAGTATACTCCGGCTCCTATATTGGGAGACCATCTGTCTTCGGTACCATAAATTAATGGATCATTTTGATTAGCCTGATCCGTACGAAAATCGGTATCAAAACTAAATTGCGTAAACCCTGCTTTTAATCCAAACGCTAACTTTCCATCTCTTCCTGTTGGAATTGAATATGAAAAATCGCCATATAAATATGAGAAGTTTTGTGGACCCAAATCATCTTCAATAAAAGATAAACCTAATCCAACTCTTTCATTTCTCATTGGTGTATGTACAGATAGTGTTTGAGTGATTGGCCCACCTTTGAAACCAACCCATTGGCTTCTGTGCAATGCAACAATGCTTAACGCTTCTCTACTTCCTGCATAAGCTGGGTTTACTGAGATAGTATTGTACATATACTGTGTGAACTGAGGTAATTGTTGTGCAATTCCAGCCGAACAGCAAAGTAATGCAATAGCAAACATATTAATTTTTAAAAGTTTCATAGGTTTGGGTGTTATTTGGTTCCTAAGTAAAGCGGTCCGGTAATTGGACTCAATCCACTATTTTGTAATTTAATTATGTAATAATATGTACCGTTAGGTAGCTTACTTTTATTTCCAACTGATGAATTAGGAGCAGATCCGTTCCAGTCTCCATTCGCCCCAGAAGTTTCAATACTTCCAAGTGTATAGTTACTAGATTCGTATACTAAAGCGCCCCAACGGTTGAATATTTTTACGTTTGCAACGAAGCCACATAAATCTATACCCATGATATCAAATGAATCATTATAACCGTCACCGTTAGGTGTTAAAGCTGTTGAGATTTTAATATCATTTTCTCCACATGGAAGTACCACACAATCAGCATGAATATTCATTATCACTTCGGTAATGCTTATGCATCCTTCGTGAGTTGTTGTATATCTAAATCTGTAATCCATTCCTCCATCGTCCGGTAAGAAGTCAGAACTTAATTTAAGCACTGTTGGGTCAAAAATGCTACCGGTTAAGGTTGCATCAGGATTTCCCTCTAATAACTCCCAAACTCCATTTGTATTAAGAGTATCTGAAATTAAATCATTAAGATTGAAAATTCCATCATCATAACATCTATCTTCTGCAACAATTTCAGAGTAGATTTCATCAAGAGTTACATTTAGAGTTTGTGAAAAAACTGCTTCATTTTTACATTCATCTCTTACAGTCCATGTTCTTACAATTTGATAATCTTCGAAAACATTTTCATTAAATGAATTGGTTTCATTAAACACAACTATAAGGCTAGATTCAGATGAACAATTATCAGTAAATTCTAACGCAGGTGCGTCTGGAATATCCGTACAACTAACTTCCAAAGTATCTTCATAAGTTGATGTTACTACAGGAGCAGTTGTGTCTTGTACAGTTATTATTTGAGTATGTGATGTTGTTAATCCACATTCGTCCGTTGCTATCCAAGTACGTTCAATTAAATAATTTGAAGGACAGTCTCCATTTGTGATAACATCACTTGCTGTCACAGTTGCAATACCACAATTATCAGTTGCTGTCATAGTTGTAACATCTGGAATATCATCACATTCTACAGTTGTATCTCTTGGTAATGTTTCAACAAATACTGGAGCTGTTGTATCTTGTACTATTATATTCTGAACATGAGAAGTTGTTAATCCACATTCATCCGTAGCCGTCCATGTGCGTGTTAAAGTATAACTATTTGGACAAGTTCCATCTGTTCTTGAATCACTAACTGTAACAATTGCCGAACCACAAATATCTGTCGCTGATAAGGTTTGTGCCGCTGGTATATCATCACACTCCACAACAATGTTGGATACAGGAAGTGATTCAACAAAAGTAGGAGGTATTGTGTCTTGAACGGTTATTGTTTGTACATGTGTTTTTGTTAAACCGCAATCATCCATTGCAGTATACGTACGCGTAATTGTGTAATTATTATCACAATTTCCATTAGTAATTATATCATCAACAGTTACCACCGCATCACCACAATTATCTGTAGCTGTTAATGTTATAGCTTCAGGAACACCATCACATTCAACAACAATATTTCCAGGAAGATCAGTTTGATCAAATTCTGGTGCGGTTAAATCGGATGTTGAAATTATTTGATCTTCCATTGATACATTTCCACAAGCATCTGTTGCGGTCCAGGTACGTGTAATTGTATATGTTCCTGAACATGCTCCGTCGGTTCTTACATCATTATAGGATATTTCAGGATTAGGATCACAGTTGTCTTCCGCAGTAGCTTCACCGAAAGATATTGGAGTCAAATCATCACTACATTGTGCTGATACATTAGGAGGTAGCGAAAGTACAGGAGCAATTGTGTCTTGAATAGTAAAGGTTGCGGTCTGCTGGATACTATTTCCACATTCGTCAGTTAATGTAAAGATTACTGTTTCAGAACCAGTATCGCCACAAAGGTCGCTTAACCCAACGCTGTTATTTGATACAGTTGTTGTACCACAGGTATCAGTTCCAGAGAAACTAGCTAACCAGGTAGCAAAAACTCCATTTTGATCTATTGTTTTATCACATTCTATAGTTTGATTGGTAGGAATATTAGTCCATGTTGGATTAGTTGTATCTGCAATCGTGAACGTAGCTGTAGTATTTGATGTGTTACCACACGCATCTGTAGCAGTAAATATTACCGTAGTAGAGCCAGTAGCACCACATTCATCACTTAAAGTAGTAAAATCATTAGACCAAGTCACACTGCTACAATCATCTGTAGCACTCGCACCACCATTACTTGCCAACCAAGTTGCTAATGCTCCAGAAGGATCAACTGTGCCATCGCACTCTACCGTTAGATTAGAGGCTTCAACATTTATATTTGGACCTTCTGTATCTTTAATTAGATAAGTAGCTGATGTAATACTTCGGTTTCCACATTCATCAGTAGCCGTGAAAACTACTGTAATTGGACCATTATCACATTGTACAGCATCATTAGAGCCATAATCGTTAGTCCAGGTAATCGTACCACAATTATCAGTAGCTGTAGCTCCAGCATTTGAATCTAACCAATCAGTTAAAAGAGCCTGAGTATCACCTGTACCACATTCTATTTCAATA
>NZ_JABDMV010000146.1 GCF_013001275.1 Flaviramulus sp. | reverse complement strand
GATTTCTGGAGTTCATGAAGGCTGTAATTTGGTTTAACCCTGAGATGAAGCACATTTACTTTAAGGACGAGAGTGCGAAGCACGTAGTAATTAAAGTTCGCCTTTGGCGAATGTGCTTCATCGGTCTTGTGTATGATGTGTGCCAGCTGATCGGCACAGATTTGTTACACGAAAAATTAATAGATCGAAGATATGAATTTATTGTGTACCCGCCTGCCACGATAATTTCAATAGACGAGGCGGGTAGGTGCATGCTGGCATGCATTATACACGTTGTTGGCAGTTGTTGTTAATGATCTTTCTTAAAAGTATTCCTTTCTGATTCAGATTTATTCCAGGATTCTTCCTCTAATATATATTCATAAGAATAAGAGCCTATAGCCTTATCGTTTTCATATTCAAAGGCAAAACTAAAATTTAGCTTGGATCTATTTATATATCGGTTTTTACTAATTGGTAAGAGTTCAATTTTTGCAAAAACTTGGCCAGTTTCAACATTAGTTTCACGTTTGTAAAACAGCTTACCGTTTTCGCTCCAAAATTTACGCGGACCATAGGTGCCTACAACTTCTTTAAATTGATTTTGTAATGTTAATGAGTCCGTATTTTTTACATAGTTAATATGAGCAAGAATATCTTTTAGGAAATAATGTTTCGGATTCAATTTAATAGCTATTTCATATGCCTTTTTTGCACTATCCAACTTTTGCGCATCTAGTAGATTTTCGGCTTTTTTGATAGTGCTGTCAATTTTCCAATGGTAACGTGAATGAGAATTTCTAAAATCATTTTGTTCCTCTTTATATGAATAATAGTTATTTGAATTATTCTTGTAGAAAGTATTTTTCCATGTTCTAGATAAATTTGGTGTTCCAGATACAATTGTGTTTTCTCCAGCCACCAAATATGGTGTAATTACTTGATTGGACACATATCTTAATAAAATGTTGTTTTCTATCCAAAAAGTTATTGTTTGTTCATTGGCATTACTTCTATACTCACCTTCAAATTTTTTTAGATCTTTAATAGTTACCTTATGCTTTCTTAAATAATTCAAAGCTTTCTTGAAAACTTTAGTTAAGTTTTCAGCTTCTGGATGTAGTAATTCAATTTGATTTAATGTTTTTTCTGCGGCTTCAAGATCACCTTTAAACAATTGAGGTTGAAGCTTTAAAACCGATAAATCTTCATCTAATGATATAAGCTCAACTTTTTTTATTTCATTAAGAATATTATCGTAATCCTCCTTTATCAAAGCCGCATTTATCATTGAATAACCATTATCAATGCTTGGATGGCTTTTATAGGTGCTATATGCTTGTTCCGTATATGCCTTTATGTTTTTAGTTCTGCCGTAAAGACCGTATAGCATCCTTTTATAAGCTTGGTCCTTCGGGTCTACCTGGAGCTGCAATTTTATTAATTTTTCTGCCTTTTCAAATTGATCATAAGCTAAATACTTCCAAATAAGGGTTTCTCCTCTTCCTTGTAATGGAAGTTTCGATCTATATTTATAGGCATTGTCTGCAAAATAACGTTCTTCAAATTTACCTTGGTTATAGGTAAGATTTCTTTTTGCAGCATTAAGATACGCTAGCGCGAAGGTGCTGTCTTCTTTTATAGCTAATTCATAATCTCCATTCCTATAATGTTCTATGGCTTTTAAAGAGTTACTTGTAAAATCCTTAACATCTAAATCTATGTATTTAGGTGCATTAAATTCTTTTCGTGTAAAATGATCAGTAATAAAAACAGTAATTTCATCAATAAGATTTAATACATCTTTACCCTGATGGGTTTTTTGCGTTATTACCTTAGCATCTTTACTATTTCTTATGAATGTTGTAATGATGTATGTGCTATCTATAATCTTAAATTCGCCATCGATATAATGATTGTTGAAGTATTTTGCCTGTTTAACTTTGTCAACGGTGTTTCTAATTCCCTTAAGTTTAGGGTTTAGATTTTTATTTTGTAATAAATCTTCATGGAGCAACATTGATATTCCAAATTCTAGCCATAGTTTAGTGCTGTCTTTTGTTTTTGGTTTAAAATTGAAAATTGGAAAACTAGTTCTAAATTCTTCTTTGGTAATTAAAGTAGATACTTTTTCACCTTGTTCAGTTGTATAATTTATCGATTTAGTCGTTGCTCCTAAGTCGTTGTTACCGAAACCAAAATAGGTAACCACCATTATCAAAATGATATTAGTCGGAAAAATTATTTTCTCTCGTAACCTAAGTACTCTGTTATTGATACGCTCTTGGTTATAGAGGTAGATCATTAATGAAGGTGTAATTCCGATAAAAATCCAAAGTAAAATATCTACCCAATGGGGTGAAATGTTATATCTGTTTAAAGCCCAGTCTATGAATTGTAAAAAAGTCCATGCAGCAACTAAATACGCAGCAAAAAACTGTAATACTTTTAACCATCTCTTTTTAGTTTTTTTAGCTCGTATTTTTTCCTCCATATTTTTAAATTACTGCCAACGGT
>NZ_JABDMV010000143.1 GCF_013001275.1 Flaviramulus sp. | reverse complement strand
TCATTTGGTTCTTTAAAAACATAATTGCGATTTTCAATAGTTAAGCCTTTATTATCGCATTCCACTGTTTCCCAAGAACCTTGTGAAAATTTAAACTGTATTGGCCCAGATATTTTGGGTAATGTTATCATATAAACACTATCCTGCTTTTTAAGTTGGTATTTTTCTTGGCCACCTGTCCAGCCTTCAAAATCACCCGAAATAAAAATGGAAGCATCTTTTGGAGTTTCCTTTGGTATTTTATCAACTACAAAAGTTACTTGAGCAAATCCACTGTAAAAGACTAGTACAATTAAAATGTTAACAATTTGCTTCATTTTTAAATTAGTTAAACTAATTGGCTACTAATTTATTAGGTATTATTGTAAGTGATTCATTATTCAATAAAATCTGTAACGATTCTGCACCTTCTAACTCAAATTGAGTGCCTTTTTGAGAAATATTCACTTTTAATACATTATTTCTATAATTCACTTTAAAAGAGAAAGCATTCCATTCATTAGGAATTTTTGGTGTAAATGAAAGCATATCGTTTTTTACTCGCATACCACCAAAACCTTCTACGATACTCATCCAAGTTCCTGCCATAGATGTGATATGTAGTCCTTCATGAACTTCTTTATTATAATCGTCCAAATCTAGTCGCGACGTACGTAAATAAAATTCATAGGCCTGTTCCATTCTTCCTAATTTTGCAGCTTGTATACTATGTACACATGGGGAAAGCGAACTTTCGTGCACTGTGAAAGGTTCATAAAAATCGAAATGACGTTCCAATTCCTCGTCTGTAAATTGGTCTTCAAAAAAGTAAAAACCTTGTAACGTATCCGCTTGTTTTATATATGGCGATCGCAAAATTCTATCCCAGCTCCATTTTTGATTAATAGGTCTTTGCGAATTATCTAAATCTGCAACTGTTATCAATTCTTTATCTAAAAAACCGTCTTGTTGTAAATATATATTGTGTTTTTCAGAAAAAGGGAAATACATGTTATCTGCGACCGCTTTCCATTCTTTTAATTCTGAATTAGAAAGTTTCGCTTTGCTCATAATTCTAGTATAATCTGACGAAAATTCAGACTCTATTTTACTCACATTTTCCAAGGTATAATTGATACACCATTTTGCAATGTAATTGGTGTAAAAATTATTATTCACATTATTCTCATATTCATTCGGTCCGGTAACTCCCAGTATTACGTATTTATTTTTTTCTGCAGAAAACGTTGCACGCTGTTGCCAAAAACGGGCAATTCCGATTAAAACTTCGAGGCCTTTTTCTGGAATATAACTGTAATCACCAGTAAATCGGTAATAATTAAAAATCGCAAAGGCTATTGCACCGTTTCGGTGTATTTCTTCAAAAGTTATTTCCCATTCATTATGGCATTCTTCACCATTCATGGTAACCATTGGGTATAACGCAGCTCCATTTTTAAAGCCTAATTTTTCAGCATTCTCTATAGCTTTTTCTAAATGATTGTATCTGTATTCCAGAAGACTGCGTGCTACTTTTTGGTCTTTTGTGGCCATATAAAATGGAATGCAATATGCTTCTGTATCCCAATAAGTGCTTCCGCCATATTTTTCGCCAGTAAATCCTTTTGGTCCAATATTTAATCGGGAATCTTTTCCAAGATACGTTTGATTTAACTGAAAAATATTAAAACGAATACCTTGTTGCGCTTTTACATCACCTTCAATAGTGATATCGGACATATTCCAAATAGTTGCCCAGGCTTGTTTTTGGTCTTCTAAAAGTTGATTGAATCCTTTTTCAGCTGCCGTTTTTAATACTTTTTTCGCTAGAGTAACCAATTCACTTTTATCATGATTTCTATCTACTGTGTAACCTCCAAATTTATTAATTGTATAAGCTTGGCCTTTTTTAACTTGATGCGCATAACTAAATAAGGCAAAGTTTGAATCGGCTTTAATATTAGGTTGAATCAAAACAGATTTTCCATTTATAAACACTCGAGATTCCATAAAAGTACAGGTATGAAAATCTGTTTTCATGGTTTTAGCTTCAATAAAAGCTTGATGATTAATATGACTTACTTTTGATGTATCCCAAAATTTATCATCCCAATTTGTGTCTTCGTTTGTTATTCCTGAATCTAAATAAGGTTGAAAAACAATTTCTGCATCACTATTTATTGGTGTAACTTCATAATTAATAGCACCAACTTCATCTAAATCTAAGCTTAAAAAACGTTTTGTTTTAACTTCAATTGTTATATCATTTTTTAGTGTAGCTGTAAAACTTCTAGATAACCAACCTTCTTTCATGTTAAGTTCTCTTCTAAAATTTTCTACGTTTTTACAAGTGTATAAATCAAGTTGTTCGTCATTTACAACTACATTAATTCCAATCCAACTTGGTGCGTTTAATACTTTTGCAAAGTATTCTGGATAACCGTTTTTCCACCAGCCTACGCGTGTTTTATCTGGATAATATACACCTGCGATATAACTCCCTTGAAATGTAGCTCCGGAATATTGTTCTTCGAAATTAGCACGTTGCCCCATGGCACCATTACCAATACTAAATAAGCTTTCAGATGATTTTACACGAGTAGCGTCAAAGCCTTCTTCAATAATTGACCAATTATCTGGTTTTATATAATCTTGATTCATTATTAAATTGTTTTTTTTAATAAAAATTTCTCAAAGAAATTTTCAGGTATTTCGGTTAAGTCATTAAAATTATAATCAGCTTCACTAAGAGTTGCTTTATCTCCTATCCCAATGGAAGTCATTTTTGCTTTGTTAGCTGCCTCTACGCCCGCAATGGCATCTTCAAAAACGATACAACTTTCCGGTTTAAGATTTAACTTTTTTGCACCTATTAAAAATACTTCAGGATCTGGTTTTGCTTTCGATACACTATTACCATCAACAATTCCCTGAAATCTGTGAAATAAATTTACTTTTTTTAATATATATGGCGCATTTTTACTGGCGGATCCTAGTACATATTTGATCCCTAATTGATCCAAAGTATCTAATAGTTTTTCGGCACCCGGAAGTATTTCCTCAGGTCCCATTTTACTAATAAACTTTAAGTAATCTTCATTTTTTTTGATTAAAATTTCTTGTCTTTTAGTATCAGAAATGGTAGTTTTTCCAATATCAAGTAAAATTTCTAAAGACCTTACTCTGCTTACACCCTTTAGTAATTCGTTATGCGCTTCTGTAAACTCAAACCCTAAATTATTGGCAAGATTTTTCCAAGCCAAAAAATGATATTTAGCGGTATCAACAATTACACCATCTAAATCAAAAATAACTCCTATTGTATTCATTTATTATTATTGTAAGTCTCTAAAGCGTCTTTTTTAAAAACGTTTAAAAGCACTTGTATTCAAAATTTACTTGATTTATTAATTATTCAAATATATAGAAATACTATAAAGAAAATAAAAAAATCAGCTATGGAATAATATGCAGTAATGTTGGTATTATAATTTTATAATTTGACTGATTTTTAACATCTAAAAAACCAAAAAAAAGTAGTTTAGCAGGCATTTTATTATCTATTAGAGTATTTAAAAAGTTAAAAAACTATTAAAGAATTAGAAAGTTTGACTAGTCTTTTTTTTAAGATTATATTTGAATTGGTGCATTTAAATTAATACCATATTTTTAATAATTAACCACCCCAAGTTAAATACATGAAAAAAGTAATTTTATTTTTTGCTCTTATTGCCTTTATTTCTGTGAACGCACAAATACTGGACCCCGTAAAATGGGAAACTTCGGTAAATAAAATTTCTGATACAGAATATGAATTAGTCTCCAAAGCCACAATTGAAAGTGGCTGGCACTTGTACTCTCAAAATGTACCGGAATTTGGTCCTATACCAACTTTGTTTACTTATACTAAAAATGAAGCATTTAAGTTAATTGGCAACACTAGCGAAGAGGAAGGGCACACTGTTAACGACCCCGTTTTCGAAATGGAAATTAAGTTTTTTGAAGATACTGCCACGTTCAAACAAAAAATAGAAATAATAAATGAGACTAACACCATAAACGGGAAGGTAGATTATATGGTATGTGATGATACCAGGTGCTTGGCTCCTACCGAAAAAGATTTGGTTTTCAATATTATTCGTAATGAATCTGAAAAAGTTGTTGCCGATTCAAATCAAGCAAACAACCAACAAATAGACAATACAAAGGTTAACGAATTGCTCTATGGCATTTCATCGGAAGATTTGAAATATCCTGTAATTTTAGGAAACAATATCGATGATGTAAATCAATTAGAAGACAAATCAGATAGGAATTCATTGTGGGGTATTTTTGGTTTAGGCTTTTTAGGAGGATTATTAGCATTGTTAACACCATGTGTCTTTCCAATGATTCCGCTAACGGTAAGCTTTTTTACAAAAAAGAGTGGTCAAAATAAAGGCTCTGGTATCTCTAAAGCGTTGCTATATGGGTTTTTTATTTTTGCAGTCTATGTTATTCTTAGTATCCCTTTTCACTTATTAGATTCTGTAAACCCAGATATTTTAAACGAAATATCGACTAACATATGGCTTAATGTTATTTTCTTTTTAATCTTCATGTTTTTTGCTTTTTCATTTTTTGGATATTATGAATTAACATTACCCGCACATTGGACAAATAAAACAACACAAGGAGAAAACGTAGGTGGATTTATAGGCATCTTTTTTATGGCATTAACCTTAGCAATTGTTTCATTCTCGTGTACGGGTCCTATTTTAGGATCGTTATTAGCAGGGTCCTTAACAGCCGATGGAGGCGCATGGCAACTTACTTCTGGCATGGCTGGTTTTGGAGTCGCATTAGGGCTTCCATTCGCTCTATTCGCTATGTTCCCTAATATGCTTAACGCTTTACCAAAATCTGGTGGTTGGCTAAATACCACAAAAGTAGTTTTAGGATTTTTAGAATTAGCTTTGGCCTTTAAATTTTTATCGAATGCCGATTTAGTAGCGCATTGGGATCTTTTAAAAATAGAGCCCTTTTTAGTTATATGGATTCTTATTTTTGCTGGCTTAGCGCTTTATTTATTTGGTAAAATAAAATTCCCACATGATTCACCGGTAAAAAAATTATCCTTTTCTAGAATTTCTGGAGGAATATTAGTTGCTGCATTTACCATTTATTTAATTTCTGGTTTTAGAGTAAATAAAGACACCAATACTTTTCATTCATTAACACTATTAAGTGGTTTAGCTCCGCCGGTTGGCTATAGTTTTGTATATCCAAACGAGTGTCCTAATAATTTAAATTGTTTCAAAGATTTAAAAGAAGGGCTAGCATACGCCAAAACCGTTAATAAACCAATAATGTTAGATTTTACTGGATATGCATGCGTTAATTGTAGAAAAATGGAAGAGCATGTTTGGTCTATTGATAAAATAGATAAAATATTAAGAGATAAATATGTTTTAATATCTCTATATGTAGATGATAAAAAAGAGCTACCTAATGATGAAAGAGTTGAAGTTAATAGAATTAATGGAGGTACGAGACAGCTTGAAAATTACGGACACAAATGGGCAAATTTTCAAACGCAATTTTTTCAATCCAATTCTCAACCATATTATGTATTACTGAGTCCCGATGGTACGCAGATTTTAAACAATCCTATTGGATATACACCAGATGGTGATGAATATTATAATTGGCTATTGGATGGTGTTCAAATTTTTAAAAAGAATAAATAGACCCTAAATAATCTATTAATAAAAGATAGATTATCAATTAAATAGAAAAGACTCAAATACATATTGTATTTGAGTCTTTTTTTGTAGCGGGAACTGGACTCGAACCAGTGACCTTCGGGTTATGAGCCCGACGAGCTACCTACTGCTCTATCCCGCGATTTAATCAAAAACGATTTACTTAGCTCTTAACTTTCGGTTCATAATGCCGACCAAATCATTTCGGATTGCAAATATACAATCCTTTTTAATTTCTACAATAATAAATTGCTAAAATATTATTGCTCGATACT
>NZ_JABDMV010000135.1 GCF_013001275.1 Flaviramulus sp. | reverse complement strand
ACTTTATATTCTTTTGGGAGCGGTACAATATTTACAAACTAATTTAGGTAGTTCGGTAAGTTTTCAATTATTTGATGATTACCAAATTTATCCAAGTTCCATTATTTTATTTAGCAGCATTTTATATGCTGTTTTACTCATTTATATAAAAGAAGGAGTTACAAGCGCTAGAACGCTTATTATTGGCATTGTGCTTTCAAATGTCATTATGTCTTTTATGTTTGAGATTACTTATTTACAGCAAATTATAGAAAGTCAAATTAAGAATACTGAACTAGTTACTAATTCTGCATTTAACGTAAATTTCAATTATTTATTTTTTGGAACAATTATATTATTTGTAGATTTTTTATTGTTAGTTATTCTCTATCAGTTTTTAGTTTTAAAATTTAAAAAACTACCTTATTTTTTAATTCTATTTACATCACTTTGGGCAATTTTAATTTTTGATTCCTTAGCTTTTAATATTGCCATACATTACGGTAATCCTGAGTTTAAAACGTCGTTATTAAGCCATATACTGGGAAAATCGATTGCCGCTTTGGGGTATTCTACAGTACTTTATTTTTATGTAAAATATCTGGATGGCGAAAAATCAAAAGCAACGTTTATTGCTAATCAAGGGCGCGATGTACTTTCAATAGTACATTACAAAGAAGAAATAAAAAATTTACAAATTGAAAAAAAGCAAGTTGAAGAAAAATTAACGTTTCAATTAGAAAATACTTTAAACAATATTTCGGATGGATTCATTTCTTTAGATAGTAGCTGGTGTTATACGTTTGTAAATAAAAAAGCAGGTGAATTATTAGGAAGAACACCAAGTAGTTTAATAGGAAAACATATCTGGACTGAATTCCCTGAGGGCGTTGGTTTGCCTTTTTATAATGCTTATTATAAGGCTGCTGAAACGCAGGAAACACAGTATTTTCAAGAGTATTATAAGCCGTTTGATAGATGGTTTGAAAACAAAATATATCCTTCTTCTGAAGGTTTAACCATCTATTTTACAGACGTAACCGAAAAGAAAAAGAGCGAATTAGCCTTAAAAGAAAGTGAAAACCATATAAGAACAATATTAGAAACTGAACCAGAATGTATAAAGCAATTAAATATTAATAACGAATTGATTTATATGAACCCTGCAGGATTGGCATTAATTGAAGCCGATAATTTAGAATCAGTAAAAGGGTTACCTGTTTTAAATCTTATAAATGAGGAATACAGAGAAGCTTTTGCAAAAGTTACTTCTGAAGCTTTTAATGGGAATGCTAGCCAGCTTGTTTTTGAGTTAACGGGAATGAAAGGTACTACACGATGGCTAGAAACAAATGGAGTACCATTAAAAGACGCCGATGGTAATATTATTTCATTACTTGCAATTACTAGAGATATTACAAATCGGAAAAAGGTTGAAGAACAATTAGTTAAAAACGAACAACTATATCGTAGTTTAACATCAAATGCGCCAGTTGCCATATTTCAAACCGATAGCGAGGGATCATGCAATTATGTTAATGAAGAATGGATCAAATACGCGGGGATGTCTTTTGAGGATGCTATGGGTTATGGATGGGCGAATGCCATTCATCCAGAAGATAAAGAAAGGGTAGTGTATGAGTGGGAACAATCTGTTGTAAATAAGACTGAATTTAATTTAGAATTTAGATTTCAAAATAAAAAAAATCAAATAACTTGGCTTTCGGCTAAAGCAGTTGGCTTATTCAATTCGCAAAATAAATTGTATGGCTATATAGGAATGTCCTTGGATATTACAGAAAGAAAAGAAAACGAAAAGCTTTTAATTGAAAACAAAGAATATCTAGATAGTATTATAAATAATATTGCCGACCCTGTTTTTGTAAAAGATGCAAAAAGTCAATTTCTTATTGCAAATGATGCGTTTTATAAATTATTTAATCGAACTGAAGATGAGATAATAGGCAATACTTTTGCCGAAGATGTGCCAGAGGAAGAAAGAGAAAGATATTTAGAAATTGACAAGCGAGTAATTTCTGAAGGCGTTGAAAACATACATGAAGATAGTTTTAAAGTAAAAGGCGGCGAAACGCGATATATTTCAACCAAAAAATCAAGATATATTGACGGTAGTGGTAACAAATTTTTAATTGGAGTTATTAGAGATGTTACTAAACAAAAAAATACTGAAAAACTTGTTTTGGAAAGTAAAGAATACCTCGATAACATTATAAATAATATTGGTGATCCTGTATTTGTAAAAGATGATAAAAGTTATTTGCTTATAGTAAATGATGCTTTTTGTAGAATGTTTGGACTTAAACGAGAAGCCATTATTGGTAAAACATTGGCTGAAGATGTGACTCCAGAAGAAATGGAAGTTTTTTTAAGAATAGATAAACAAGTAATTAATACAGGTGTCGAAAACATAAACGAAGAGTATTTAACTCTAAAAGGAAAAGAACCACGAATAATTTCTACTAAAAAAACAAGGTATGTTGATGAAAAGGGTGATAAGTACATAATTGGAGTAATAAGAGATATAACAGAAAAGAAAAAAGCAGAAGAGAATAATCAAATGCTACTTTCTTTAATCGAGACTAGTGACGATTTTATTGGATTAGCAACCCTTGAGGGCAAACCTATTTATTTAAATTCACTAGGTAAAAAAATGGTAGGATTGGAAGCCGATGAAGCATTACCTTCTAACATTAAAGATTTTTTCACAAAAAAATATTATGATGCTATAGAAAATGAACATATGCCAAGTATTTTTGAAAAAGAAAGATGGAACGGTGAAGCGGAATTTAAAAACTTTAAATCAGAAGGTATTGTATCAGTAGAAATGTCTGGTTTTTTAGTTAGAGACAAAATTGCTAATAAACCAATTGCTTTGGGTATAGTAGCTACTAATATTAGCGTACGTAAAAAAGCAGAAATTGAATTAGAAAAACACAAAAATAATTTAGAAGATTTAGTTGAATCGCGAACGGCCGAATTAGAAAAAGAAAAGATAAAAGCCCAATCGGCCGATTTAATGAAATCTGCCTTTCTAGCTACTATGTCGCATGAGTTACGAACACCTATGAACTCAATTATTGGCTTTACGGGTATCTTGCTAAAAGAATTAGCAGGACCACTTAACGATGAACAAAAAAGACAAATAGACATGGTGAAAAATAGCGGCGAGCATTTGCTAGGTTTAATTAATGATGTTTTAGATATATCAAAAATTGAAGCTGGTAAATTAAAAGTGTCTTTTTATTCATTTAATTATTTAGTATGTTTAGAAAAAACGGTCGATTTTTTATTACCACAAGCATCCAAAAAAGGACTTAAAATAAGTACGGAGATTTCAACTTTGGAAATTAACTTGGTTAGTGATGAAAGAAGGGTGGAACAAATTCTTCTAAATTTAATTTCAAATGCTATAAAATTTTCAACTAACGGAACTATACTAGTAAAAGTAGATATTAAAGATAATGTGCTAATTACACAAGTTATAGATGAAGGTATCGGTATAAGTAAAGCCGATATTGTTAAGTTGTTTGTTCCATTTATTCAAATAGAGGGAGGACTAAACAGAAGCCATGAAGGTACTGGTCTAGGATTAGCAATTTGTAAAAATTTAATTGATAAATTAGGAGGTACAATAAACGTAAATAGTCAATTAGGAAAAGGAAGCATTTTTACTTTTAAATTACCTTTAGATAATACCCAGAATAAATTAAAAGAATTATCAGTTAATAAAAACCAATTAGCATGAAGCCAACTATTTTGATAATTGAAGATAACGAGCAAAATATGTATATGCTATCGTATTTACTTGAAAAAAGCAATTATCAGGTATTAAAAGCTTTTAATGGTTTGGATGGATTGAATTTAGCACATGAACGGCATCCTGAAATTATTTTAATTGATATTCAATTACCTGATATGGATGGTTACGAAATTTGTAGTAAATTAAGGCATAATGGTTTGCCAAAAAACACTACGATTGTTGCAGTAACTTCATACGCTATGGGAGGAGATAAAGAAAAGGCCATTGAAGCTGGTGCCGATGGATATTTAGAGAAACCTATTAATCCGGACACGTTTGTGAATCAAATGAAAAGCATTCATGATGCTAAAAATCAGAATTGATTAATATGAAAACAATATTAATAGTTGATGATACTTTTGAAAACCTTTACTTGCTAAGGGTTATATTCGAGCAAGCTGGTTACACGGTAGTTGAAGCTAATGATGGAAAAGAAGGAATACATAAATTACAAAAAAACAATATTGATTTAATAATATCTGATATTTTAATGCCAGTAATGGATGGCTATATGTTTTGTCAGGCATGTAAAAAAGATAAAGCATTTAAGGACATCCCGTTTGTTTTTTATACCTCTACATATACTGCAAAACCAGATGAAGATTTTGCTTTAAAACTTGGAGCTTCTCATTTTTTAAGAAAACCAACGGACCCAGATAAAATTTTAGAAATAGCAGAAAAAATATTTACTGAAAAAAAACCAGTAGAAAAATTAACAAAAAAAGTAAAAGTTCAATTTAGCGAAGAGGAAGTTTTAAAGCTTTATAGTAAGAGGCTAATTAGCAAGTTAGAACATAAAAATTTAGACTTAGAGAAAGAAGTAGCAGAACGTAAAAAAGCGGAGCAAAAGTTAAAAAATGAAAATGAAATATTAGATTTAATAACTAAAAACAAATCGCTTAAAGATATATTTGATCATATAATATTTGACTACGAGTCTCTCAATCTTGGTTATTTTGGATCAATAAGTTTGTTAGATAACGATGGTATCCACTTAGATCTTATTTCGGCACCCACTATGCCAAAAAGTTTTAACTTGGCAGTTAAGCGAGGTAAAATAGGTAAATATGCAGGATCTTGTGGTACCGCGGCTTTTTTAAAAAAACCAGTTATTGTTTCAGATATAAGTACGAGTGAGTTATGGGTAGACTATAAAGATTTAGCACTAAAACATAATTTCAAATCGTGCTGGTCAATACCCCTACTTTCAGAGGCAAATAATGTTCTAGGAACTTTTGCTATTTACGGCACCTCAATAAAATCTCCATCTTTGGTAGATATAAAAGAATTAAATTCGGTTGTTAATTTAGCAAAAATTGCCATCGTAAAATTCAATATTACTGCAGAAGTAAAAAAGAAAGATGAATCCTATAAATCTCTAATTAATCAGGCTAGTGATGGCATAGTAACCTATTCAGGTAATGGGGTTATTCATGATTTTAATAAAGCATCTTATGAAAATTTAGGATATTCAAGAAATGAATTTTCAAAGCTAAAAATTCAAGACTTTATTGCAGGAGAGTTTATTAAAAATCCCAAGAGACACAAAAATATACTTGAAGGCAAATCTGAACTTTTTGAAAGACAGTTAATTCGTAAAGATGGAACTTTAGTAGATGCGGAAATTTCATCAAAATTACAAAAGGATGGCAGAATACTTGGAATTATAAGGGATATTACCGAACGAAGAAAAGCTGAACTAGAGTTAAAACACGCAAAAGAATTTACAGATAAGCTAATAATGTCTATGCAAGAAGGATTAATTATTGTTAATCTGGAAGGAAAGGTAGTAATGGTTAACGATTCAATATGCAAAATTTTAGGGTATACACGAACAGAATTGGTTGGGCAAAATATGCCATACCCTTACGTAGCTGATAATGATGCTGAAAAATTTTCTAAAACATATAAAAAAGTAGCTGAAGGTGAGACTTTATCGTTTAATGTTTTGTTTATAAGAAAAAACGGAGAAAAGTTTATGGCGTCATTTTTAACAGGAAACATTAAGAATGACGAAGGAGAAGTGATAGCTTTATTTGGTACAGTTAAGGATGTTTCTGAGGAAGAAAAAGCTAAGAAAGTACTGGAAGAAAAAGCTAAACAATCGCAAGAAAGAAAAAATGTGATATTAGAATTGGCAAGTCTTGTTGGTTCTGATTACAATAAAGCTTTAAAAAAGATTACCTCTTTATCAGCCCAAACCTTAAATATAGACCGAGTTAGTGTACTTAAATTTATTAATTCAAGAAGTGAAATTTATTGTGAAAATCTTTATATACAAAAAAACAACACTTTTGAAAGCGGTCTTGTATTAAAAAAGGAAAACAGTGAAGATTATTTTAATAATTTGAGCCAAAACATTATTGTTAATGCAACAGATGCTTTAAACAATAAAATAACAGAAGGTTTTGCAAAAGATTACCTTTTACCAGCAGGCATTCGCTCAAAATTGAGTATTCCTATACAAGGTGTTGATGAGGTTTACGGGATATTATGTTTTGAACAAGTAGAAAAGAGAAGAAAATGGAATTCTGAAGATGAAGAATTTGCCACTTCTATTGCGAACCTGATATCTTTGATGGTCGAGAGTGCAGTACGAAAAATGGCCGAAAAGGAATTAGTCTTAAAAAACAAAGAATTAAATGAAACGCTTCACGAAATAAATGATTTAAAAAGTCAATTAGAACAAGAAAACACATATCTGAGAAATGAATTAGATTTAGTTTTTAACTATGAAGATATGGTTTACGGAAGCTCCGAGTTTAGTAATGTTTTATCAGAAGTTGAAAAGGTTGCTCCCACGAATGCCACGGTTTTATTATTAGGAGAATCTGGTACAGGTAAAGAGTTGTTAGCAAAAGCGATACATAATACAAGCCTTCGTAATAAAAGGCCTTTAATAAAAGTCAACTGTTCAGCCATTCCAAGAGAGTTAATTGAAAGTGAGCTGTTTGGGCATAAAAAGGGTTCGTTCACAGGTGCGTTTGCCGATAAAATTGGGAAATTTGAAATGGCTGATGGTGGCACTTTATTTTTAGATGAAATAGGAGAATTGCCTTTGGATATGCAACCTAAAATTTTACGATTTTTACAAGAGGGGGAAATTGAAGTTGTTGGCGGAACAACGTTGAAAAAACTTGATGTTAGAGTTATCGCGGCCACAAACCGAAACCTTAAAGTAGAAATTGAAAAGAAAGCGTTTAGAGAAGATTTATATTTCCGGCTTAATGTATTTCCAATTGAAGTACCACCTTTAAGAAAACGTAAAGACGATATCCCATTATTAATAGAACATTTTATAGATAAATTTAATAAAGCTTACGATAAGAAATTAAAATTTATACCCGAAGACTCGATGCGCAAACTTAAATCGTATGAGTGGCCTGGGAATATAAGGGAATTGGAAAATTTAGTAGAACGAGCCGCTATTTTATCGAATAATGATACATTATTAGTTCCAGGTTTCGAGTCAACAGTTCAAATAGCTAAAAAACAAATTAATAATAAAGATTTATCGTTAGACTTGGCACAGCGTATTCATATTTTACATGTGTTAGAACAGTGTAACTGGAAAATTAGTGGATCTCGGGGTGCTTCCGAAATTCTTGATATTAAACCCAGTACTCTACGTGATAAAATGCAAAAGTTAGGTATAACTAAGCCTTCTAAAAATTAGCGGAATACCGTTAATTGATAAAACGCATAAAAAAACTCACGGTATACCGTGAGTTTTTTTATGCGTTTTATCTGCTTTCTTAAAATATAATAAACTCATAATCAGATATATGTTATCAAAAAATTAAATAATATTTTCTGTGGCACGCCTATTGGGTAAAGTATTGCAACAGATCTGCTATGGGAAATGAAATTGTTTATGATAATGTAAAATTTTGGCTAGACCATCATGTTATACATTGTCGTATTAAAAATAATATTAATGAAGAGTTTTCGAAAATTGAATTTGAAGACCTTTTTATCAAAATTATATCGACGTTAACATACGGAAATTATAAACCCGTTCTAATAGATTTAACTGATTTAAGTTATTTAAACGCACTAAGTGTATTTAAGACTATATCCCGTAGTATTCGGATTAAATCAACAGTACTATCAAAAACATTTTTAGTTCAATCAATTGATTTAAAACTACTCCTTTCATTATATAATTTTGGAAACGATTCTGTAGTCCCAAATAAAATTAGCACGAACTATAATGTAGCACTAAAATACAGTAATGAAACTTATGAGCAATTTAATGCATCTTACTAAAGAACCTAAAACTGA
>NZ_JABDMV010000097.1 GCF_013001275.1 Flaviramulus sp. | reverse complement strand
CAAGAAGCACTGAGCATGCAAAACAAGTTATCTTCTTATTAGATGACATTGAAGGAGTTTACAGAACAGAAACTATGATTTCTTTGGAAGAAAGCATAAATGATAAAAAACGATTGATGCATTCTATATTTAATGAGATGTAAACATTCATATTGCATATTTAAACATTAAAGAAGTCCTCGATAGAGGGCTTCTTTTTGTGCCAAATAATATCCTATTAATAGATATTAGATGAATTTTTATTAAGCTTTCTATTTAATAATCCCATGGCAACAAATAATAAAGGTGAGATTAGGAATTCTTGAACTGAACCACCAAATAATAATACGCCTAGAGGGATATCAGAAATTAACCAATCGAACAAACCGATTGATGTTATAATGCATAGACCAGTTATATGTATGAAATGCCACAAATAAGACATCCATTGATCTTTTAACTTACCAAGGTGTAATGAGCCAATCAAGTAAATTATAATTGTGAATAAAAATTTAATCAAATATTGGACATATCTATTAAAAGTATGCATAATTTCATTTTCTTCAAAACCGATATAATAGATAGAATAAAAGACTATTATAAGTATAAGTCCTGATATAAAACGAATTTTATCTGAGTTATATAACTTCATTTTTTAAATTAATTTTTCTAGAAAAAATTACCCAAATTATAAACGTGGATGTATAAATGATCGCATTAAACAAATAGCGATGTGCAAATTGAAAATATATATGGTAATATTCTCTTAAATAAATAAGGCCTGTGCATCTTAAGATATTTATAAGGTCTAGAATAATTATACCTATTATAATATAACGTATTTTCCTCCATAATTTTGATGGCATGCAAATAATAAACCCAATATATAGAACTATTAACTCTAAACCATTGCAAGCATTTGCTATATGTACAACCATTCTATCATGATGAAATATTGCTGAAGACCGCTCTTCTATTTTCCTCCCATCAATTATATAGAAATCGGATACTCTTTTAGTCGTATATCCATCTAAATCTCCTAGGTTATTGATTAAAAAAATAGAAGCTTCACCAATATGAGTAGTCAGGGCACGATCTAAATACTTAGAATCATAAATAATAAAGCCATAAATTAGCTTCCAGCCCAAAAAGAGCAGCAACGCCTTTGTTAAAAACAATCTAATGGGCTGCGGTATTTTATTTTTAAATATTTTTATGTTCATCATTTTATAATAACATTTATTTATAATTCTTCAGCCTACATAGATAAGTATTTCAAATGTATTCTCTTTTTTCGCTTTTAATTATTATTCTCGATGATATTTAATTTTAGACCTATAAAGTGTTAATTGTTTTTTAATCAATTTCAAATATACTCTCATAAAGAGTTTATTATAAAAATAATCAAGCAATACAGTTTTGACAATAATTTCTATTAAAGTTTTTTTTGACTAATTTATTTTCCACTTTGAAGGGATATAAAAGCAATTTAAAGAATAAATTTGATGCATACAGTTAATTACTACATATTTGAATTTAATTTTTAGGCACAATTAGACATGCTATTTAATTCTTTAGAGTTTTTTATATTCTTACCCGTTGTATTTATTCTGTATTGGTTTGCTTCTAAGAAATACTTAAATACCCAAAACATTCTTTTACTTATTGCTAGTTATGTTTTTTACGGTATGTGGGATTGGCGCTTTCTTTCATTAATAATGTTGAGTACTGTTGTTGATTACTATGTGGGTATAAAAATAGATTCTAATACTGATAAATCTCTAAGGAAAAGATGGCTTTGGGTTAGTGTTATATTTAATGTAGGTCTTCTAGGGTTTTTTAAGTACTATAACTTTTTTGTTGATTCTTGGGTTGATATGTTCTCTCTTTTTGGTTATAATATGAAAAGTACCTGGACCTTGCGTGTCATTCTTCCGGTGGGAATATCTTTTTATACGTTTCAAACAATGTCATATTCCTTTGATGTTTATTATAAAAAATTAAAACCAACACGTGATTTTTTATCGTTTGCAGCTTTTGTAAGTTTCTTTCCACAATTAGTAGCTGGCCCTATTGAGAGAGCGTCTAATTTATTACACCAAATAACTAATAAGAGAAATTTTAATTATAATCAAAGTGTTAGTGGATTAAAACTAATTTTATGGGGATTGTTTAAAAAAATAGTCATAGCCGATTCACTCGGGCCTATTGTAGATGATGTGTTTTCAAACTATAGTAATTATCCCAGTTCTACACTGATTTTAGGAGTAACCTTATTTAGCTTTCAGGTTTATGGTGATTTTAGTGGGTATTCCGATATCGCTATTGGAACGGCTAAACTTTTTGGAATTGAGTTGATGTCGAATTTCAAGTTTCCGAATTTTTCAAGAAATGTTGCAGAATACTGGCAGCGTTGGCATGTGTCTTTATCAACCTGGTTTAGACATTATGTTTATATTCCTTTGGGAGGGTCAAGAGTGAGTAAATTAAAATCAGTTCGAAACATTTGCATCATTTTCCTGATAAGTGGCTTTTGGCATGGTGCTAACTGGACGTTCATATTTTGGGGAGGTTTTCATGCCTTAGCCTTTATACCTGTTTTTTTAATGGGTAGGAATTCTATTTATAAAAATTCTGTAGTAGGAGAGAACGCCTTATTTCCCTCTTTAAAAGAAGTAGGTCAAGTAATGTTAACTTTTGGGATTGTAACCTTCTCGAGAATATTTTTTAGATCAGAATCTATTACGGATGCTTTTTCTTTTATAACATATATTTTTACTGACTTTACATATAAATCTTATAGTCACCCTTTGGGATACCGAATGATTGATTATTATATTTTGCTGGGCTTATTTGTGTTTTACGAATATCTCATTAGAAAAGACGAACGCTCTCCTTTTAAGTTTAAATCACCTGTAGTGCGTTTTGTACTTTATACCCTTGTTATTTTTGGTATGTTACTTTTCTATGATGATGCTATTGATCGCTCTTTTATTTATTTTCAATTTTAAATGCTATGATAAGGCTACTATTTAAATCGAGTTTGTATTTAATTCTAATATTGATTTTATTGGAAGGACTCATACGATTTTTTCATTTAACGAAAGATTATCCGGTCAGATTTATTGATGAGTATGGTGTAGAGCGATGGGTGCCCAATCAAGATGGTTTTTCTGTAACAGGAATAAGACGGCAAAATTTTTCTAAATTTCACATAAATGATTTTGGTTTTAATTCCTATAGAGAGTTTAAGCCAAGTCTTGAAAAAACTGAAATTGCCTTATTAGGCAATTCATTTATAGAAGGTTTTCATCAGGATTACTATAATTCTCTTGGAAAAAAAATAGAGACTAATCTTCCTGAAGTCGAAGTTTATGAGTTTGGTTATGCAGGCTATGATATGGCAGATCTATTACATTTAATTTATAAATATCAATCTACCTTTGATTTAGTTGATTATGTGTTTTTAGGCTTAAAGTTTGAACAAGAACTAACTCGTGGAGAATATGGTGTTATACAAGGAAGAATGAAGTTAGAGTCTCCTTTATACAAAAATTTAAGAAAAATCAAACTTTTAGTATATCTACAAAAAAATGGCGCCTTTGATACAGCTAGACGATTTACAAATAAAATACTTACATTAGGAAATCGGGATAATGCAAAAATTAAAAGCGAAGATTATATAGCAACAGAAAAAAAGTTTTTACAACATATTAAAAACTTTGAATCTTTAATTGCGATTTATGGGTTTGATAAAAAACGATATGTTCTTCTTATAGATAAAGGAAAAACACCGAAAATGTTTATAAATTATTTAGAGAATAAAAATTTTCAATATGTTGACTTTTCAAAGGCTTTAAGTCAGTCAAAAAAACCGACGACGTTGATTTATGATAGACATTGGAATAATCAAGGAAGAAATATTGTTGCTTCAGTAATAGTTAATTATGTCAAAACTAAAATTAAACCAGATTAAATAAACTAATGAAGGTTATTTTTGATATCTGTAAATAGGAAAAAAGTTTATGTCTTCAGAAGAGTATACTGATTCTTCAGATAATTTGTCATAAATATCTGGAAGAGCAATATACTGCCAGATTTTAAATTGTTTAAAATCTTTTGAAAAAGACGATTTAAATTTGAATAATTCATCATCCCTATTTCCTAGTCCTCCACCTAAATTAAAATATTTGTATTTATCCTGTGTACCTCGAATCCTCATTTCATCTATAATCAAACGTATTGGAGAAATACTTAAATAGTCGGTTTTTGTTCCAGAAAGATGGTATTGAATTATACTATTTGTTTTAACCATCATTGCAGCACATATAATGTCTTCAGTCTCTTTATGTATAACAAATAACACTTCAGTTTTAAAATCTACACTATTAATAAAATTGAAAAAATATTCTTCAGAAAAGAAATAATTTTGCTTTGCATTAACTCTTTTCATATTTTCATAATATATCTCTATAAAAGCGTTTATATCTTTTTTCTCTTTACTTTTTTTAGTATAACAGAGTTTTCTGCATTTATTCAAATAACGTTTTGTAGTTTTTGAGAAAATTGTTCTTTGCTCCTCAATATTTTTTGTTAAATCAATATTTACAATATTACCAAGTTTAATAATTTGACCTAAACCATTTATTAAGTTTTCTTGATAATTTATAAAAGGATTTAATCTTGAAAATACAGACACAATGTTTTCTTTTTTAAAGAATTGCTCCAATGCAACAACATAATTATTGTTATTAAAAGAGCTATTTACATTGATTTGCAGCGGGCCTGCATATCCGTAAACTGAAGTAGCATCATAATACTTTGTATTATTTATTTTTCTTACTAATATTGGTAATGCTATTAATATATCGCCTTCTGTATATTTAATTAAAAGTGCTTTTTCATCTTTTAATTTTGACAAATTATGATAGTCATAAGTGTGATAAAAATCATAATTAAAAACTTGATTGAGAACATCTTGCCATTCTTTTTTTGTTGTTATTGCATGCAGTTTGTTTATTTTTGAATTATTTTTTTGTTCTTTATATTTAGGAAAAAAATTTGTTGAATTATCTAATAATTTGATTGCATCACTGTGCTTAACTTCAATATTTTTCAATATTTCGTAGTAAATCTTTTCATTTATAATTTTCCTTCCAGTATAAAATACCTTATCTTTATCCTTTGGAAAGAAAGCTTTTTTGTATTGATATAAACTATCAAAGTTTTTTCTACCACCACCAAGAACATAGTATTTTTTGTTGTTTTCAATTCCCCATTTCATAACGTTAATTTTCAAAAACTCGTTCGATCTTAAATCAAAAAAATCAGAGCTTGTTCCGCCTAAAAATGAATATAATGAGTTATTATTTATTATTATAAATTCGGTGGAAATAGGAGTATTTTTATTATATACAACAGCTATTGCAATTTGATTTGGGTTAAATGAAATCAATTTTTCGAAATAAACTTTAGGGTAAAAGAAATTTTTTGCGGCAGTTTTTCTTTTCATAGTTTCTATATAAATATTATAAAAACTATCTATTATTTGAGTTGATATTATGCCGGAATAAATTTCGAATGTCAACTGATTTTTCTCTGCATTCCTATAATTATTCCTTACCTTTTGTTTAAAGTTACCCCAGATAGTATCAAAATTGGTCAAATTTCCAACAACGTTACTTAAACTTGGAACCAACTTTCCTGAATAATATTGGTTGTTATCTTCTAGATTAAAACGAACAAATTCCGTAATGACATTATTTTTCTCGTACCATTTGTCAACCTCGCTCCAAAAAGTTCTAATATCCGTTTCAGTTGCATTATTGAAAAGGGGGCCGCTATATCCATAAGGAGAAGATGCATCAAAAAGTGCCTTATCATCTATTGTAGGGAAATTTATTCTACTCAAACAAAAAAGCATTAAGACTTTAAGTTCACC
>NZ_JABDMV010000018.1 GCF_013001275.1 Flaviramulus sp. | reverse complement strand
AACCTGTGGTGGTATTTGTGCCCACATTTTCTGGTCTGGAAGTGCTTACATTATTTTCAAAAGTTGAAATGCGTTCTACAACTTCAATAGTATAACGGTTATATAAACTAAAATTTAAGGAAGCTTTTTCCATTTTATGAATACTTGTAATCTCGTAAGAATCGGTATATTCTGGTTGTAAATCTGGATTTCCGGTAGAGATGCTAAAGTTGTTTCGAATGTTTGAAAACGGATTTAAATCCCTTAATCCTGGCCGTCTTATTCTTTTTGAATATCCCGCTTGTAACGAAAAATTATCAGTTATTTTATAAGAGGTATGAATACTAGGAAACAAGTTGGTATAATCCTTTCCATTCGTTTCACTGGTGGTTTTTAATACCGTAGTAAGATTTGTGTTTTCTAGTCGCACTCCAAGTTTAAGTCCCCATGTATCGCCTTCGTAAGCTGCAGTGGTATAAATACCTAAAACCTTTTGATCAAAATTAAAAACGTTGGTTAAATCTGGATTGTTCACCCATTCATCATTAATAAAATCGCTTACAGCAAAATCGTTAGACACGCTATTTATAACATACTGCGAACCAGTTTCGATGGTATATTTTTCTAAAAACGGATGCGTATAGTCTAATTTAAAGGTGTAATCTTCTAAGGTGTAATCGGTTCGTGTTTTTTGTTGAAAATCGTCTTCATCACCAATAATTGTAGTGTTTTCAAAATCTGAAAATTGATCTTTACGAAACGAATTTCCTAAGGCACTAAACAATAAACTTTGGTCTTTATGCCGGTTAAAATTTTTCTTGTATTGTAATTCGTATCGTAATTTGGGATTATCGGCTTCTGTTTTTTCATTACGAAGCCAACTATCGGTTGTGCTATTAGACGCATCCGTTTGGTTATAATTCGTTTTTGAATTCTGGTCTTCAACTTCATAAGCGTAAGACCCTGAAAGTGTAACGACGTTATTTTCGTTTAGATGATAATCGGTACCTATAAGGATGTTCCCAAACTTCTCGTTAAATTCACTTTCACCAAAACTATTAATCGTGGTTTTGTTTACTAAATCTTGATTTATAGATTCAAGCTCGTCTGGAAACGTACGAATGCCAAAACCAAATTGGCTAAACAGATTAAATTTTTCGGTACGCTTGTTTACACTTAACCCAAAACTGTTGCTATTGGGGTCGCCAAAATTTAAAGTAGCCGACCCATTAATGCCTCTTTTTTCAGATTTCTTCATTATAATATTAATGATTCCAGAAGTGCCTTCTGCATCGTATTTAGCGGATGGATTGGTAATAACTTCTATTTGTTCAATCATATCGGCAGTGATGCTGCCTAAAGCATTGCCATCTGCACTGGCAAGAACAGAAGGTTTCCCGTTGATAAGTATTTGTACACCTGTGCTGCCTCTTAAACTCACTTCACCTTCAATATTTACATTTACTGAGGGGATATTATTTAAAACTTCTAAGGAGCTAGCACCAGTAGAACTTAAATCGGTGCCAACATTAAATACACGTTTATCCAGCCGGAATTCCATTTGCGATTTTTCGGCGCGAACTACAATTTCATCCAAAGCTTCAGTGTCTTGCGTTAAAATGATGGTTTCTAAATCTATAGTGTTTTTTATAATTTTAAAATCATTGAAAGCCCTTGTTTTAAAACCCATAAAACTAACTTCAATATAGAAATTGGTTTCATTTGTTTTTAAAGAAAATGTGCCATCTGGAGATGTTACCGTTCCTGTAAAAGGTGTTTTTGAACTAGTGTCTTTTAGCGAAATGGTGGCATATTCTATAGGCAAATTGGCGTTGCTTTCTAAAACTTTTCCGATAATTAAAATTTGAGCCGAAGCCAAGTTAAAACCAAATAGGATGAGTAAAATGAAGATGACTCTTTTTGGCATAATCGGGTGATAATTCAGAATTATAAAACAAATATAAAACTTAAAGCTTGAATTATTTTTTCTTTTTACTCGCTTGAGCCAAAGGATTAAAAGCTAAACATAATGTTATCCAATATCTTAAATCAGTATCGGTATCAAAACCATCTGGGGTCACAAATATATAGCCTCTCATAGGGCGTCCCGTAAAGTCCATGGGTAAACATTCTGGTTTTCCTAGTTCGTTTAAATAAGCATCTTCACCAATACGAGCCATTAGTAAACTATCGCCATATTTTTTATCGATATGAATACCCCATAGCATTTTATTATCAACTTTAAAACATAAGCCACCCATCATTTTTAATTCATAAAAAGCGGTATGTTTTTCTTTTAAAACACGCCGGATTCTGTCTGCTAAAAATTCGTCATAAGCCATATTCTTAGTTTTTAAGTTTGTCGACCATTTTTTGAATTAAATTATAAACAAAATGGTTAGTTTTTGCATAATGAAACGAAATAAAACAAACCACAATCATAAATAAAACAGCGCCCAAAATTGCTTCAGAAGGTTCTAATGATTTAGTGAAATAGCGTTTTAACCCGTAACCTGTAAAACTGCCATAAAGCAATATAAAATGGATGACATAAATAGATAATGTCTTTTCACCAATTTTCACTATCAACGATTTTTTTAAAAATCGTTCAAAAGTATAAAACACACCAAATAAAATAAGAACGTTGCCAAATCTGCTAAAAAGGTAATTATAATTAGCGCTCATTTTCAATAATTCAATATTAGTAATATCGCTCATTACTATTAAAAACCATGATGAGAAGTAAATAAGTAAACTACCAACAACAAAAAAGGTGATAATTGTAAATGCTTTAAAACGATTTTTATGTGCATGCCTAAAAAACACTGTCGATATAAAAGCTCCATACGCAGAATAACCAAACCAGGGTAAAATTGTAAAAACTGAACCATTGGATTTACTCACATAATTGGCAATAAATAATGGAATATTATCTAATGTCATGTTTCTGTATAGTGGTTCAGTTACAAAACATAAACAGCCTATTATAAATAGCACAACTGAAAAAACATAACTGTATTTTTTAAACAGCATATGAAGAAATACAAGCATAATTAACGATAAACCTATACATTGAAGCACGTCAACAACAAAAAAATAATTACTAAAATAGCCATCAAACCAACTAACAATATTTATTCTTAGGCTATAACCAATTACTAGTAATAGAAGCCCTCTAAATAACCCTTTTTTAATTCTGGGTTTATCATCGCCTTTGGCATAGGCACGCAACAATAAATAAGCGAATACAAGACCAGAAATAGTAAAAAAAACAGGAGCTGTTATGCCTCTAAAATATGTCCAAATATTATAGATTGTGTTTGCATTGTCTCTGTAAATGGGCTTTAGTAAGGTGTCTATAAAGTGGCCTTGTAGCATCATTAAAATAGCAAATGCTCTTACGGCATCGATAAAATATAAACGATTAGGTTGCAATATAAGTTGGTTTTGTTAGTATAAATATACTTTTTAAATGATAAATAAATATAAAAAATAACAAATGCCAGAGATAACCCTGGCATTTTTACAAAATTGCAATCATAGAATTCTTCTTTTTTTAATTTAATCGTTAACTAAATAATAATTACTGTGTTTTACAAAAAAAATTAAATTTATGTAGGTATGTCGTTAAAAAGTGTTTGACAAGCTTTATCATAATTTGCGAGTATTTGTTTCGCATTAATTATCGATTCACTGTTTAATTCACCCTTTGCACCTTCACTAATATATCTGGCCGAGGATATTAATGTGGCAAGTTCATACCCAGTTACTGTTAATTGGAAGAGATTCTTGTTTGACTTTTTAATTTGCATGAGTTAATTTTTTAGTTTTTAGAAATTCTCCAATTTTAGTGAACTCTTTCGAAAATTCATTATAATCAGTTTGCATACCATTTAAATAAACACTCCAGCCAACACTCATTTTTGCAAAATGAACTGCTTCTTGTATTTCTTCTTGAGTAGCACCAAAAAGTTTTGCTGCTTCAGTATGGAATAAGGTGCAATATCTACATTTAGTTTCTGAATGTAGAGCAACACCCATTAGCTCTTTGTATTTGTTTGGGATTAAAGTTTCACCCAATTCCAGTGTTTTAAACAGATGCCATTCTGAATCTAAATAACGGTCTGGAATACTTTTAAAGAAACCAGGTACGAGACCTAATGTTTCTTTAATATCTAACTCTACTTCATTACGATTTCTTGTTGTAATCATGATAATAAGTTTTATGTTAATCCTACTTAAGGTTTTGGACTTCATAAAGAGAGGACAATATCTCACTGAAGTTGTTCACTGAAGTTTTGTCCTAGGAGATGTGCTTTTTCTCATTTCTGAGATTTTTCAAGACCAAGAATCTAACTTCATATTGTGCAGCCAGATGTCTTTAATTTTTGAAAAAATCAAGGTTGGTAAATAGAAACTAATTCAAGACGAGTATCATAATCTAAAATTAAATTATGCGAAAAACTCAGGTTGTATCAAAATTTTTTTACCAATCAAATTTCGATAAAAAATTAATCTAAAAGTAGTGAAAATTAGACTGTTAGACAAAAACTAGGTGGTTAAGTTATTAACAAAGTTTGATTAAATAATGAATCCTACATCATAATTTTTTCTAAGAAAAAATTATCTTTTAATTAATAATTTAGAGATATGAGGATTATTTAATTTATCGAATAATTAACTAAATATCTTTTTAATACATTTATAGCTATTTAACTTCATGAACATACTAAACCGAATTATTGAAAATTTTGCTTCCATTGTTTGGGGGTTACCTCTGGTAGTACTTCTTATTGGCGGTGGGTTTTATTTATTAATTATATCAAAATTTCTGCCTTTTCGCTATTTAGGACATGCCATTCAAGTTTTGCGTGGTAAATATGATAATCCAGACGATCCAGGTCAAATAAGCCATTTTAAAGCCTTAACAACAGCATTATCTTCTACCATTGGTATGGGAAATATAGCAGGTGTTGCAGTAGCTATTTCGATAGGCGGCCCCGGCGCAATGTTTTGGATGTGGGTAAGTGCTATTGTTGGTATGTCAACAAAATTTTTTACGTGCAGTTTGGCAGTTATGTTTAGAGGAGAAGACAGTGTTGGAGAGCTACAAGGTGGCCCAATGTATTTTATAACAGAGGGTCTTGGGAAATCATGGAAGCCATTAGCTGTAATGTTTAGTGTGTTTGGAATGATAGGTGCTTTACCTGTTGTGAACGTTAATCAATTAACCCAAGCTATTAACGACATCGTATTAATTCCTAACGGAGTAGAGGTAGGATTAAAGTCTAACCTAATATTAGCCTTTGTTTTAGTGGCTATAACAGCATTGATAATTTTAGGTGGATTAAAACGTATAAGTAATGCGGCTTCTAAACTTGTGCCTTCAATGGTATTATTATATTTTGTTTTAGTAATTTTTATTTTGATAGCTAATTATGAAATGTTACCTAAGTATATGGCCTTGATTTTTACCGATGCTTTTTCTGCTGATAATTTTAAAGGTGAACCTTTTTACGGAGGTGTTTTAGGGGCATTAATATTATTAGGTATTAGGCGCGGTGCATTTTCAAACGAAGCTGGTATTGGTACTGCGCCAATGGCACACGGCGCTGCAAAAACAAATGAACCCATTCGCGAAGGATTAGTAGCCATGTTAGGGCCTGCTATCGATACACTAATAGTTTGTACTTTAACAGCCTTAGCTATTTTGGTTACAGGTGTTTGGGAAACTACTTCGGATAATGGTGTAAGCTTAACCGCTGCAGCTTTTAATCATAGCATGCCAGTTTATGGAAAATATCTTCTAATGGTTTGCATAGCTATTTTTAGTATTTCATCCTTGTTTTCTTATTCGTATTACGGAACCAAGTGTTTATCATTTTTGATTGGAGCAGATAAAAAGCATTTATATAATTACGTTTACATAATCAGTATTGTTTTAGCAGCAACAACACCCTTTAGTATGATGCTAAATTTAATTGACGGCGTGTTTGCTCTTATGGCGATACCAACTATGCTTGCAACAATTATATTAGCTCCTAAAGTGGTTAAAGAATTTAAAAGTTATCAAGTACGATTGAATCACAATAAATCCAAATAATATGGCAAATAGTAACGCAAAAGCTTACTGGAAAGAAAATATTAAGTATGTTCTTATACTTTTAGCGATATGGTTTCTAGTGTCTTATTGTGCAGGTATTTTATTTAAAGATTTCCTCAATCAATTTAGAATAGCTGGCTTTAAAATTGGCTTTTGGTTTGCACAACAAGGATCAATGTATGTTTTTGTAATACTCATATTTGTATATGTTCACTTAATGAATAAGCTTGATAAAAAATATGGTTACAATGAATAGCATATTTTTAGTTGAAGCTTTAAGTGTCCAAAATTGGACCTATATTTTAGTCGGACTAACATTTACCTTATACATAGGAATCGCTATTTGGACTAGAGCAGGCACGACCAAAGAATTTTACATTGCAGGTGGTGGTGTGTCACCTTTAGCGAATGGAATGGCAACTGCCGCCGACTGGATGAGTGCTGCCTCATTTATTTCTATGGCCGGTATTATATCTTTTTCAGGTTATGATGGTGCCGTATATTTAATGGGATGGACGGGTGGCTACGTACTCCTTGCGTTATTGCTTGCACCATATTTACGTAAGTTCGGGAAGTTTACGGTACCCGATTTTATAGGCGATCGTTATTATTCTAAAACGGCACGTTTGGTTGCTGTATTTTGTGCGTTGTTAGTATCTTTTACTTATGTGGCAGGTCAGATGCGTGGCGTTGGTATTGTGTTTTCTCGTTTTTTAGAAGTTGATATTAATACTGGTGTTATTGTAGGGATGATTATCGTATTGTTTTATGCAGTACTTGGTGGTATGAAGGGCATAACGTATACGCAAGTGGCGCAATATTGTGTACTAATATTTGCGTTTATGGTCCCTGCTATTTTTATTTCTATTCAAATGACAGGAAACCCCGTTCCGCAATTAGGATTTGGGAGCACATTATCTGATGATTCAGGTACTTATTTATTAGATAAATTGGACGGATTAAGTACAGAACTTGGCTTTAATGAATATACTGAAGGTTCAAAATCCATGATTGATGTGTTTGCAATAACATTAGCATTAATGGTTGGTACAGCAGGATTACCACACGTGATAGTTCGTTTTTTTACAGTAAAACGTGTAAAAGATGCGAGAAAATCAGCAGGCATTGCATTACTATTAATTGTAATATTATATACCACCGCACCCGCTGTTGCTGTTTTTGCTCGAACAAATATGATTGAAACAGTATCAAATCAACCATACTCGAATGTTCCTGAATGGTTTAAAAAATGGGAAACAACAGGTTTAATAACTTATAATGATAAAAACAACGATGGACACATTCAATATGTGGCCGATGCCGCTAAAAATGAATTAGTCGTTGATAGAGATATTATGGTATTGGCAAATCCGGAAATTGCCAAATTACCTAATTGGGTTGTTGCTTTAGTTGCCGCTGGTGGTTTAGCCGCTGCTTTATCAACTGCAGCTGGTTTATTACTAGTAATTTCATCATCCGTTTCACATGATTTAATAAAGAAAATAATTAATCCTAAAATTTCTGAAAAAGGCGAATTAGTAGCGGCACGCTTATCTGCGGTTGGTGCCGTTTGTGTGGCAGGTTATTTTGGTATTAATCCACCAGGATTTGTAGCGGCCGTAGTGGCACTGGCTTTTGGCTTAGCGGCGGCCTCATTTTTTCCAGCAATAATTTTAGGCATTTTCTATAAAAAAATGAATAAAGAAGGCGCCATCGCAGGAATGGTGGTTCGGAATTTCACCGGAAGGCTTTGGAAGTGTCGCTATGATTCTTAATTTTATTGTTTCAATTGTTGTTTTGAAATTTACAAAAGAACCACCACAACATGTTCAAGAAATAGTTGAAA